>CAIWUD010000290.1 GCA_903915775.1 uncultured Chloroflexota bacterium
GGTGTGGAGGGCGCAGCCCTCCGCAATACAACCTCACCCAGCCTTGAGCCCGCCAGGGGTAGGTGTAAACAGGTACCGATCTGAAGAGAAGGAGTATGTTACAATGCAAAAAGGGAACCGTGATGGTTCTCACCCCACACATTCTGGAGCGTGAACTGTGCGAGACCTCTTTCGTACGCCCACCGACGAGATGAGTCTCCGTGGGCGTAATGACAATATTGAGCTGATCAAGGCCTGGCTTGGTACATCACTAGGCTTTGGAATCTATATCGTAGGCGGGCAGATCACGAATCCCCGCTTTATGTACGCCCTGACCATCGCCGCGCTGACCTGCGGAGTTGGCTTCTTACTCCACGAACTAGCCCACCGTATCGTTGCACGGGGTTTTGGGGCCGAGGCCCACTTCGTTGCCAACAATGGGTGGCTGCTACTCTCGGTAGGGCTCGCCTTTCTCGGGGTTTTCGTTGCCGCACCTGGTGCCGTCTGGCATCGAGGGTTCCTGACCAAGAGCCAGGGTGGCCTAATTGCCCTCGCCGGCCCAGTTACGAATTTGGCCCTTGCCACCATCTTCATCACGCTATCATGGATTATTCCTGGGCAGACAGCACTGTTTGGCATAAGATTAGGCGATCTCTTCCTGATCGGGCACCAGATCAATGCATGGCTCGGGCTCTTCAACATGATTCCGGCCGGACCCTTTGATGGCGCGAAGGTGCTCGCTTGGGATTGGCGCGTCTTCGCGGCAACAGTGGCGGTTGCCCTGCTGCTCACCTTTGGTATACGCGTCGTCTAGTCCATATGCAGCCTGGAGCCATGGTTCTCTGCTAGCGTGGGGTGTCTACCGCTACGCTACCAGACAAGGAGCACTCTGATGCGTACTCCGATCATTGCCGGTAACTGGAAGATGTATAAGACCGTAGGCGAGGCGGTGGATCTGATCAAGGGCCTTCTCGTAGGTCTAGGTCAGGTGCATGGACGGGAGGTCGTCGTCTGCCCACCATTCACGGCACTCTACGCCGTACGCCCACTGCTCATCGGTACCAACCTTGCCCTAGGCGCCCAGGATCTCCACTACGAGCCTCAGGGTGCCTTTACGGGGGCTATCGCCCCAACGATGCTGACTGATGTTGGCTGTCGGTACGTGATCATCGGCCATAGTGAGCGCCGCCAATACTTTGGTGAGACCGATACGAGCGTCAATAGGAAGATTCGCGCTGCGCTCACCGTAGGGTTGACGCCAATCGTCTGTGTTGGTGAGGTCAAGGCTGAGCGCGACCGCGGTGAAGCTGAGTTGGTAGTGGGCCGCCAGGTGACTGCTGGTCTCGCCGATCTACGCCCAGCCGAGGTGGCACGCCTCGTCATCGCCTACGAGCCGGTCTGGGCGATCGGTACGGGTGATACCGCCACCCCAGCCGATGCTCAGGCAATGCACGCCACGATCCGCGCTCTGCTCAGTAAGCAGGTTGGTGCTGCAACGGCCGCAACGGTGCGTATCCAGTACGGCGGGAGCGTGAAGCCTGAGAACATCGACGAGTTGATGGCTCAACCCGATATCGATGGTGCGCTCGTCGGTGGTGCCTCACTCAAGGCGGAGAGTTTCCTGCGCATTGTCTCGTTTCAGTAGGGTGTGCCGGCTGCACCGGCGTGGCAGTCTGGCGGTGCCGCAGTTGGGTCAAGGATCTTTTTGTGGAGGGCACAGCCCTCCACACCTCCCGCCGAACGGTCAAGCTCGTTTGAACCATGCTCAGCGGGTGTTCACAGAGGTGTTATGGAGGTTTTGATCATCCTGGTGTTGATTCTGGTCAACGGGATCTTCGCCGGAACTGAGTTGGCGATTCTTGGGGCGAAGCGTAGTCGGTTGGAGCAGCAGGCGGAGGATGGGCAACGCGGAGCGCAGATGGCCCTGCTGCTCCAGAATGATCCTAGCCGCTTTCTTGCCTCAGTGCAGGTTGGGATCACCCTCATCGGCGTGCTTACCGGGGCCTTCGGAGGAGCTGCGTTCGCCGAACAGCTCGCGCCCCTGCTGCGCACGATCCCTCTGGTTGCCCCCTACGCTGATCAACTCGCCTTCGGGCTCATCGTCTTGGTCATCACCTACCTGAGTCTGGTCTTTGGCGAACTGGTTCCTAAGCGAATCGCCTTGATCAAGACCGAAGCCTACGCCAGCCTGGTGGCGCCATCCATGAGCCTGATCGCACGGCTGAGTAGCCCAGTCATTGCCCTTCTCGCCCACTCCACGCAGTTCGTCCTGCGCCTGATTGGCCTTAGTAATACCCCAGGGGCCCAGGTCACGGAGGAGGATATCCGGGCCCTTGTGCGTGAGGGTGCTGAAGGCGGTTCCGTAGAGCCGCAGGAGCGGCAGTTCATCGAGAGCATCTTCAAGTTTAGCGATCGCGCAGTTCGTCACATCATGACGCCGCGACGTGATGTGGAGATGGTCGAGGCCGATGCCACCCTCAGTTCGGTCCTTGATGAGCTCCTGGAGAGTGGCTACTCGCGTTTCCCAGTCTACGATGGCTCGCCTGACCAGATTGTGGGAACCGTCCACGTACGTGACCTCTTGATGCTCTACCAGCGCCAGGGTGGCGCGGCCCAGGTGCGCGAGGTGCTCTCACCACCACTCTACGTGCCCGAGAATAGCCGCGCCTCGGCGCTGCTCGCAACCTTTCGCAAGAATCGTCGTCATATGGCAGTAGTAGTCGGCGAGTTAGGTGGGATCGAGGGTGTCGTGACCCTTGAAGACGTCCTGGAAGAGATCGTGGGTGAGATCGATGATGAGTTTGATGAGGCCTCAACCGAACCGGTTGTTCGGCGCGAAGATGGCTCGCTACTGGCCGAAGGCTCCTTGGGCATCGATGATGTGAAGGGCCTCCTCAATGTCGATGAACTCCCCGATGAGGAGACCTACCGCTACGATACGCTGGCTGGTCTAGTCATCGCCCTCCTTGGCCGCATTCCCGCCACTGGCGATTATGTCGACTGGGATGACTGGCGCTTTGAGGTTGTGGATATGGATGGCCTGCGGGTGGATAAGGTGCTGATCGCTGCACACTCTGCCACGAGCCCTGAGAAGACAGGATGACCTTTCTGTTAGGAGCAGCAAGTTATGTCCGGTGAAGTCAACCTCCGAGCCAACCTGGCCCGCCCCTACCTTGCCGCGACGACTACTCCCCAGGTTGTCTATGCGCTCATTGAGCTCCAGCCATCACAGATTGTCGCCCAGGTACGCGTGCCGGTTAATGTCTGCTTCGTGCTTGATCGCAGCGGTTCGATGAAGGGGGAGAAGATCGAACAGCTCCGTCGGGCTACCTCCCTGGCTCTCGATCGTCTCGATGCCCAGGATCGCGTGGCGGTGGTCATCTTCGATCACCGCACAGAGCTCCTGGTTCCGACAACTCTGGTCACCGACCGCTCAGCGATCCGTGACCGGATTGATCGCATCCGTGACGCTGGGGGTACCCGTATCGCCCCAGCCGTCGATCTGGCGCTACGCGAAATGGCCCAAGATCGGAGTGGTGCGATCAGGCGCCTGCTGCTGCTGACCGACGGTCAGACCGAGCACGAGAACGAGTGCCTACTGCGCGCCGATGATGCGGGCAAGCTAGGCGTACCGATCACGGCACTGGGCATAGGGCAGGATTGGAATGAAGATCTCCTCATCGAGATGGCTAACCGCTCGGGTGGTACAGCGGACTTCATCTCCCGTCCCGACGCTATTACCGACTACTTCCAGCACACCGTGCAGCAGGCCCAGAATAGTGTGGTGCGTAATACCACCGTGAACCTGCGCCTGGTCCAGGGTGTAACCCCACGGGCGGTCTGGCAGGTCATTCCCCTGATCACGAATCTGGGCTACCAACCGATCGCCGATCGCGCCGTGAGTGTGCCCCTCGGTGATCTGGAGACCGGTCAGGGTCGTACCCTCCTCGTTGAGCTCCTCGTCGAGCCACGGGCTATTGGTACCTACCGTGTCGGTCAGGTGGAGACCGTCTACGATATTCCTGCCCTTGGACGGGTAGGTGAGAAGAGCCGCCTCGATCTGCTGCTCACCTTCACCGCCGACCAGGGCCAACTGAACCAGGTCAATGCCGGTGTGATGAATATCGTGGAGAAGGTGAGCGCGTTTAAGCTCCAGACACGGGCACTGCAAGATGTCGCCCAGGGCGATCTCCAGGGGGCTACACAGAAGCTGAAGAGCGCCGTCACCCGTCTCCTTAACCAGGGCGAGACGGCCCTGGCCGATACGATGCAGCAGGAGATCACCAATCTCGAACAGCGTGGTCAGCTCTCTAGCGAGGGGCAGAAGACCATCAAGTTCCAGGGCCGCAAAACGGTGCGCCTGAGTGACATCGACCTCCCGAAGGAGTAGGGATAGTTGGATGGATTACGTCGGCTTACGCAACGGAATGCCATCGAAGCGTTCGAGCTCGAGTAGGCGATTGTACTTAGCCAGCCGCTCCGACTGCGTCACTGAGCCAATCTTGATCTGGTCGCCCCCCCAGCCAACCGCTAGGTCGGCGAGCCAACTATCCTCCGTCTCGCCGCTGCGTGCACTCACGATGACTTGCCACCCAGCAGCACGGGCGATTCGCCGTGCAGCTAGGGCCTCGCTGAGGGTTCCGATCTGATTCACCTTGAGCAGAAGGGTGTTTGCAGCAGCGGTACGCACCGCACGCTCGATCCGGGCAGGGTTGGTACAGAGTAGATCATCACCGACGATCAACGTCTGCGCAGCAAGCCGAGTGCAGAGCTGAGACCAGTGGGTCCAGTCATCCTCAGCTAGGCCATCCTCAATACTGGCCAGAGCGTACGCCTCTGCCCAATGGGCAAGTTGGTCGATCATGGCCGTACCATCAAGGGTGCGCCCACCGAGTTGGTAGGCGTGACCCGTGTAAAAGTGGCTGGCCGCCACATCAACAGCTAGGCGCACATCCGAACCAGGCCGGAGCCCCGCCCGCTCAATCGCCTCCAGGGCATCCTCAAACAGCGCATCGAGCGTAGGAAAGGGCGGGGCCAACCCCCCCTCATCGGCGGTCAGCAGACGCATGCCGTAGCGTTGCTGCATAATCTCGGCGGCAGACTGAAAGACCGCCACTGCCTGCTCCAGTAGCCCGGCCATGGTCGTCGCCTGGGGAATGATCAAGAGATCCTGGATCGGCACCTGCCCACCTGCATGCTTCCCACCACTGAAGAGGTTGATCATCGGACGCGGCAGTTCTAGTACCCCAGGGGCAGTGTCCATCGCCGCAGCGTACTGGTAGAGGGGTAGATCCCGATCGTTGGCAGAAGCACGCGCAAAAGCGAGCGACGCCGCCAGAGTTGCATTTGCACCAAGGCGCGCCTTGTTGGGTGTGCCATCAAGGGTGTCGAGTAACTGGTCGAAGGCAGCCTGATCAGTGAAGCTCCGGCCAACCACCGCATCGGCAATCAACCCATCGAGATGAGCGACAGCCTGCCTACAGCCCAGACCTCGATAGCGCGTCTGGTCACCATCACGCAACTCCAGGGCCTCCGCTGCACCGCGTGACGCACCAGAGGGTACCGCAGCTCGACCAATGGCCCCCGAGCGCAGGCGGCAGCGTGCCATGACGGTTGGCCGACCGCGGCTATCGAGGATCTCCAGGCCACGCAACTGCTGAATGGGGGCGCTCATGGGGCGATCTCCTCAGCAAAGGCTGCTATCAGTGCAGGGATACGAGCAGGTGGGCGGGCGATCAACTGCAGCACCGCCCGCCGCTGTCGGTCACGGGCCGCGGCATCAAGATACTCCAGTGGAGAGCGTCCAAGCACACGGGCCAGCAAACAGGCCATCAGGTGGCGGGCGGCACGGGGCTCCAGAGCCGGACCAAAACGATCGCCGACGACCCGTTGGTAGGTCGTCCAGAACTCGCCAGCCATGGTCAAGAAGCGGGTACGGTGCGCCACAAGGTAGTGAGCCTTGCTCAGCAGGTGGGTCATGGCAAAACCGACATCGAAGGCTGGATCGCCCCAGTGGATCACCTCGTGATCGAGGAGGATCAGTTGCCCAGCGTAGATCAGGATATTCTTCGGGCTATAGTCGCCATGGACAACGGCCAGATGCAGGCGGCTGGTCTCAGCGATCAGTGCGTGGAAGAATGGTGCCGCTTCAGGCGCCTGTTGAGCCGTATAGTGGTAGTAGGGCTCCAGGCGCAGCGACTCGAAGAAGCTACCTACTCCCGGACGGGTGAGCGCGAGCTCCTGGAGTGCAGGGAGATCCTGGGTCGCTGTCCCTCCACCATGGGGCAAGGTAGTCGTCAGTTGGTCGTCTTGATCGGCAAGCAGGGGGGCCAGCAGTGCGGCGTGATCGGCGGAGCGAGCATGGATCTGGCCCAGAATCTGGGCGAACTGCTGAACCTGGTCTGGCTCGACCTGGCCAACCAGCAGCTGCTGCTTCCAGTTCACATGGGGTTCGTCTACTGCTGCCATCGCCAGCAGATGCTGCTCGGGATCTTCAAAGATCAGCCTGGGAATAGTTCCTGGCGGGGTCAATAGGGGTAACAGGCGCAAACCGAGCGCTTCGCGTTCGATCCGCCGGGGATCGCTGAACCATTCGACCTGAACGCGTAGCTGGGCCAGAGCCTGCTTCAACACCCAACGGGTCTGGGCATCTACCTCCACCAGCACGGTACGGTTCGAAACACCACCGGCGAGCGGGTGGATCCGAGGTTGCAGGTGTGGCGGGATCTGCCCTGTACGCTGTAGGTATGCGGTTAGGGCAGCGGGATCCTCGATATTGATGCGTGGTGCGGGCTGCATAGGCGGTGTAGGAGGTTCAGGTTGGGATCGCTTCACCAATGCGACGGGCGGCTCGCCGCATCTCCATCTTGATCAGACCGAGGTTGACACTACGTTGGGTGATCACGACGAGAATGAGCTCCTTGGCCTCAAGGAGGAGGATGGAGCCATCCTTCGCATCGATGATCGCATCGACCAGGCCACCCACACCGATCCGTTTGGTCGCCTTGTCAATATCACCGAACACTGCTGCCGACATCGCACCGAGAATCTCAGCATCCTCATCGTCAAGCAGGGTACTAGCGACGACCAAGCCATCCTTCCCAACAAGCAAACTTCCGATAACCCCCTCAACGCGAATCAACTCCTCGACGATCCGGCGCATAGAGTGACCTCCTGACGCCCCTTGGCCAGCAGCGCGAACCGGCTGAGGCCAGGGTTCGTAACCGAGTTACGCTCTTCGCCGCTATCCGCGGCGGGGACCCACTTTACGGGCTGCCACCCTATGAACCCATGCCCCTCGCGGGGGCAAGAAGCTCGCCTTCAGGCGAGAGGCGTGGAGGGCGTAGCCCTCCACAACAACACCCAACCGAGCGCTGGCACCGCCAGACTACCAAGCCGGCGCAGCCGAAATTGCAACACCCCTAAGCAAACGTAGCGTTGTAGGCGTTCATCGCCTCGGTATAGCGTCCCTGCTTCGAGTAGGCATCACCGAGCAGACGGAGGAGCGCCATGCGCATAACTGGTTCGCTCACCTCACCCCGCAAGCTCTCCAGGAGGGCGACGAGTTGCTCGACACCCTGGCCAGCGCGCACCAACCGCTTGAAGGCCAGAGCCATGATCTCACTCTGACCTGTGCGTGCACAGAGGTTCCCAACGGCTAGAGCGAGGCCGTAGTTATCCAGCTCCAGATCGAGCTGCTCAAGGTAGGCGTCCAGCATGCGGTTGCCAGTCGGTAGGAAGGGTGCAAACTCACCGCCCGCAGGGTAGCTAACGGCACGCTGCAACTCAGGCTCTGGGCGCGCGCTGATCTCACGCCCCAGATCACTGGTCAACCCACGTCCTGCTGGTTCTGCCGGTGCCACAGGCGGGGCCGGGACGGGTGGTGGTGCTACCGGCTCTGGCATTGTCCAGATGTCGTCCAGTTGGTCGAGGGGTTCAGGCACGAAGCGTTCCAGCGGAACTGCTTCCGGTTGTGGCGCCATAATGGCAGGAGCACCCTGTTTGCCCGAGACTTCAGACGGTAGTTCAGCAGCCACCGCCTCCGTGAGCAAAGTTGGGATCGGCTCCATCTCAGCCCGTGCAGTCTCCTCGAGTAGCGCAATCTCCTCAGGGGTGAGCCCAAGTTCAGCGAGCGAGAAGGGAACCAGTTCAGGCTCAGCAGCAACGACCGGCTCCGGCTGCTCCTCCATCTGGACAACTTCAGCACCGTCGCGGATCTCGATACCGGCGTGATGGAGCGCCCAACCTAGCTGCTCAATCCGCTCATGCTCCGCCTCGGGGTGGGGAAGCAGGGCAATGATATCACTCAGATCAACAAAATCCTGCCGATGTCCCAGACTCAACAGCTGTTCTAGCGTCCCATCGGTCGGTGGGGTTGCCGTTACAGCACCAGCCTGTGGCTCAAGCCGACCAAGATCGAGAGCAGCGAGCTCCTCCTCAGTCACACCAAGCTCACGAGCAGGCTCGCCCAGTCCGCCAAATTCGTCGAGGTTGAGATCGGCGAGCGAGAAGGGCTGGAGATCACCGATCGACCCAGCAACACCACCTTCGCTCTGCGCAAGAATCGACTCAATATCGAGCATGGCGATCTCGTTAGATGAGAGGCCGAGATCGTCAGGCACAAAGGAGAACTCGTCTGGTGCAGAAGGTCGTGGTGAGACTGGTAGCGTAACCGACTCCGGTGCCTCTCCGCCCTTTCTGGGCAGACGGAACTCACCAGTCAACGGTTCGGGCGCCCCCGGAACCTCCTCGCGTAGCGAGACCGTATCATCAGAGAAGTAGGTCATGGCTGCCAGCTCGGCATCACTGATCGGCATCAGTGGCGGGGCCTCAAGGGGCGGATACTCAGCGGCGCGCTGGCGCAAACGGTCGAAGATACTCTCTTGATCCGGCTCGACGCTAGCGGTTTGCAGGAAGCCGGGATGCTCCTGTGGTGCGGGTTGCTGCCAACTAAATCCGCGCTGCTCATCCTGCTCGGCCGCCAGCGCATCGGCTGCGGGCGGTGCGACGGGTGGTAGCTCATCAAGGGCAAAGGGCTGAAGTGCGGGCGGCAGTGACGCAAACACTCCCTCATCGGGAGGAGCATCTAGCCCGAGATCGGCGAGCGAGAAGGGTTGGAGTTCAGCCTCGGGGGGTTGTGGCTCAGCCTCGAGCAGGGCCAACTCCTCAGCCGAGAGGCCCAGATCAGCGAGCGAGAGCGGCTCAAGCTGTGCCTCCGCTGCCGAGGTGGTACGTTCAAGCTCAGCAAGCTCATCGGCAGAGAGGCCCAGGTCGGCCAACGAGAAGGCCTCAAGCGGTGGCTCAGTAGCTGGTGTCGCCGGTTCAAGCGCAGCGAGCTGATCCGTAGGAAGCCCCAGGTCAGCGAGCGAGAAGGGTTCAAGTTGTGGCTCAACCGGCTCGGAGGGCACAACCTCAACAGGCAGCGTGGGCGGTGCGGGTACGACCGTCGGCGCAACGTCCTGTGGAGGGGAGACCATCTCAACCGTAGGCGATGGCGGCGTGAGGGCCAGGAGGCTAGCCAGAAAATCATCGGCCATGAGATCGGGAGCGGCAGCCGGAGCAGCGGTTGGCGACGTCGGACCGTAGGTCTGCGCAAACCAGGCCTGCTCGTCCCAAGCAGCCAGTTCAAAGTCCGGACCGGGGAGATCGGGCAGCGTTTCGAACAAGGTCTGAGCAACTTGCTGGTAGGGGTCGAGCTGCTGGGCAAACTGCCAGTAGGGCAGCCCGCGATCGTCATTCCCAGCGAGCCAGATGTAGCCCAACAACAGGTTAGCCTTCAGCACCTCGGGCCGTTCAGCCAGGATATCCTCACAGGTTTCGACAGCGGCATCAATCTGCCCATCGCGCCAGAGGGCTTCAGCGAGACCGATGCGCACATCAAAACGGTCGGGGAACTCATCCATCACCCCACGAAACTCCTGGATCGCTTGGGTGAGCATGTGGCCTTTGGCATAGAGGCGGGCCAAGCCAGGGCGGCTCAGGCGCAGGCTCGCCCCCTCGCTACCCCAGACATCGGTGTAGAGGCGCAGCAGCTGTCCGCGCAGTTCGGGCATATCGGGGCGTACCTCAAGGGCCTGTTCGAACTCCATCACTGCCTGTTCGATCCGCCCCTGGCGTTCAAAAGTAATCCCCAGGCCGACATGGGCCGGAACACTCTCCGGGTCAGCACGCAGCACACGGCGAAACGCCTCTTCGGCCTGATCAAACTGACGCTCAGCCAGGTAGGCCTCACCCAGAATCCGGTATGCTTCCAGATTTTCCGGGAAGTGGGCAAGAACATGCCGGGCCACACCCATCGCCTGTGGGACCTGATTGGCCTCCAGGTAGTTGCGGGCCTGATCGTACGCGGCTTGCAGGCTCATGGTAGCCATGCTAAGGCCTCCTGGTGTACATGAGGGATGTCTCAATTTCGGCTGCGCCAGCGTGACCGTCTGGAAGTACCAAGGCTGGGTTGAGGTTTTTTGTGAAGGGCTGCCCTCTCCACACCTTCCGCAAGATGGTCAAGCCGGTTTGAAGCATACCTTACAGGTCATTGAGCAGGGTAGACGAAGGGCGCAGCCGGATGGATGTCCGATCCAGCTAGGAGCGTCCTACTACCGAACCCTTCTGAGTATAGGCCGATCACGATAGCAACGTCAAGGGAGTGGTTGAGGCCTTGTACGCATTGAGGAGGGCAACTCAGGCCAGGCAGAGGGATCAACCTACTACCAAACTAGGAAAAAGAAAAGCGCGGCACCACCCTGAGGTGTGCCGCGCCGTGGCAGCTTGGTCGGGGCGAGAGGATTTGAACCTCCGACCTCCTGAACCCCATTCAGGTGCGCTACCGGTCTGCGCTACGCCCCGAAGTGCCGTAAATGATTATAACGCCCCCAGGCTCAGGCGTCAAATGCAATGACCCACGTACCTGCGAGGGCGTCTCACCCTCGTGGCCACCCCGTAAGGGCAACCCCCGTGGTTGCCCTGCCGTTGGCTTATCCCAACGGTGAACAGGTACTCACCTATTCCGTACCATCGCGCCAGATCAGGGAGGCAAAGGCACCGAGAGCAGCACCAAAGGGTAGGGCGCCAAGGCCCCAGGCAAGCGATGAGCGTAAGAGCAGCAGTGCCCAGAAGGCGAGATCGGCACCGGGGGGCACAACCCCCTGAGCGATTGCGATGAGCACGTTAAACATGCCCCCGAGCACAATCGCGAGTGCTGCCAGTACGAGTGCCCCGCGCATACCCCAGCGTACCAATCGGCGGCGATGCTTTGGTGTGGTATGCCGCATGCGCTGAACCTCCGCAAACAGGAAAGTTACCCCTCACCCAAGGCGTACTCGCCTCAACCGATCACGATGCAGGTAACGGTGCGCTTTAGCCCCTCAATCCCCTGGATCTCGTGCATCACCAGGTGGCCAATTTGGCGCGGATCCAACGTCTGTAGGGTTGCGATGATATCGTAGGGTCCCGTCACCGCATCAACCGCACTCATGCCCTGAATGGTGCGTAGGGCACCGATCACGTCGGCGATACGGCCCGACTCAACCTCAACCAGGATGTAGGCTCGAGCCTCCATACAAAGCCCCCTCCCTTGAACGGCATGGTAGATGCTCTATTGAGCAGGATGGCCCCGGGAACCCTCTTGCAGCAGGTAGCGCACAAAGGCCGCAGCTGCCGCGCTCGTCTCGGATGGAGGGAGCGCTTCAAGCTGTGCGATCAGGGCACTCCCCACGATCGCTCCATCAGCCATGCGGGCAACTTCGGCGACATGTTCAGGCTTACTGATACCAAAACCAACGACTAGGGGCAGATCGCTGACGCGGCGAATACGTGCGAGGAGATCCTCGAGATTCGCCGCCATACTCTGCCGCGCTCCCGTCACCCCGGTGAGTGAGACCACGTAGATGAACCCACTGGCACGGGCGGCGATCTGGGCGATCCGGGCCTCCGGAGTCGTTGGGGCGACAAACATGATCAGATCGAGCCCATGGGCAGCCGCGGCTGCCTGCAAATCCGCAGCCTCTTCCGGCGGCATGTCGGGGATGATCCAGCCATCACCTCCAGCGGCGGCGAGTTCGCGGCATGCTCGTTCAATACCGTAGCGCAGTAATGGGTTGTAGTAGCCCATGAGCAGGAGCGGTGCACCTACACCACGTGCACGCAGGCGGGATGCCGTAGTAATACAATCAGCAAGCGTGACGCCATTGGCCAGGGCACGCTGGGCAGAGCGCTGAATGGTAGCCCCGTCGGCGAGCGGATCGGAGAAGGGCACACCAAGCTCAAAGAGGCTAGCACCTGCCGCCTCCATGGCCGGTACAAGCTCGAGGGCGCTGTCACGCTCTGGGAAGCCCACGGTAATGTAGGGCATGAGGGCTACACGACCCTCGCGGCGCAGACGGGCAAACGTATCGGCGATGCGGCTCATTGAGGAGATTCCTACGAAAAGCGACCGTTCGACAAGAGGTATGGAGGGCGAAGCCATCCACATAGGCGCTTATGATACCACAACCGCGGCGTGGCTAGCCTCCGGGGAGGTGTGGAGGGCTGCGCCCTCCACAAAGGAACCTCACCCAGCCTTGATCCCGCCCGGGAGAAGCATACAGAGCCACTCCCCATGCTAGAGCGTGACTAGCCTCCGGGGAGGTGTGGAGGGCTGCGCCCTCCACAAAGAAACCTTACCCAGCCTTGATCCCGCCCGGGAGAAGCATACAGAGCCACTCCCCATGCTATAATAGGCAAAAGTTTATACTCATCTGCACATGGAGACCGTGATGGCGACAGGTAAAGCGCTGCGTCAACCACTGGTCGGCGTGGGCCGCTGGCTCAATCGCCACCCTATACTCAAGCGTTGGCTGCAGATCCTCCGTCTCGGCCTCTTCCAGTTTGGGATGGGTGTCTCGCTTGCACCACTGACCGGCACCCTCAACCGGGTACTCATCCATGAGCTCGGCATCCCTGCTGTGGCCGTTGGTGCCCTGATTGCCATCCACTACTTTGTCTCACCTGCCCGTGCTCTGATCGGGTTCGCATCGGACAAGGCTCGTGCCCGTGGTCGTTGGCGTACGCCCTTCATGGTCTTTGGCGCCCTCCTCACCTACGGTGGCCTGGCAACGGCCCCCTTCTCGCTGATTCTCCTGAGTGGCGATGGGGTTGTGCCCTTTCCACTGGCAATGCTCATCTGCAGCTTAATTTTTCTCGCCTATGGCGTTGGGGTCAATATCGTCGAGACCATCTATCTCGCCACGGTCAGCGATATCACCCCGGCCCGCGAACGGGGTCAAGTCTTGGGGTTGCTCTGGATCATGCTGGTACTGGGGACGATCGCCAGTTCCGTGCTGATGGGGCAGCTACTGATCAACTACAACCATCTGCTCCTCATCCAGGTCATGCAGGGCTCTGCAGTACTCTTCATTGCACTCACCTTCGTGGCCATGTATGGTCAGGAGCGGCTCAAAGCGAATGGTTCACTTGAGGACGTAGCCGAACCGATTCGGGTACGCGAGACTCTCGGCGAATCACTGCGCCTCCTGGCTGGTCAGCGCCCGTTGCGTAACCTCTTCACCCTCCTTTTTGTCGCCACCTTAGGCTTTGCCACCCACGACGTACTCCTTGAGCCCTACGGCGGGCAGGTGCTCGCTATGAGCGTCACGGAAACGACCCGCCTCACGGCACTCTCAGGGAGTGGCATGTTGGTCGGAATCATCATCGCGGCCCTGCTCCTCTGGCGGGGGCGCTCACCACTGCTGCTACTCAGTGCGGGCTGTCTGCTCGGTATGGCCGGTTTTCTCGGGGTGAGTCTCGCCGGCTATACGATCGATATCAGCCTCTTCCTCACAGGCGTCACCCTGATCGGGGCCGGTCGAGGAGTGTTCATCGTGGGTGCCCTCGCCCTCGTGATGGGCATGGTGGAGCAGAACCACACCGGGCTCTTTATCGGCCTATGGGGGATTACCCAAGCAATTGCCCAGGGCTTCAGCACGATTGGTGGTGGGCTAGGACGCGATCTCGTGCAGCAACTGACTGGACAGATTACCCTCGGCTACACCGCGGTCTATATAGCCTCACTCACGCTGTTAGCACTCACTGTTGCGCTGCTCCTCCTGCTACGCCTGGGGCGGGGTCTGCGCAAGGAGACTACGCGCACGCCGTGGGATGGTCTCGACCAGGCGAACGTGGATCAGATTCTGTTTTAGATCTGTCGACTGTGCCGATGGCGTGACCAGGGTTGGGTGGGAACCCTTTGCGGAGGGCAATGCCCTCCACGCCTCCCGCGCGTCGGCTGCGCCGATGGCGTGACCAGGGTTAGGGGGGAGACTTTTGTGGAGGGCGATGCCCTCCACGCCTCCCGCACGTCGGCTGCGCCGATGGCGTGACCAGGGTTAGGGGGGAGACTTTTGTGGAGGGCGATGCCCTCCATGCCTCCCGTATGCCGGCCGGATGAACTACTCGGCTAGCGGTTCGCCACCAACATCGAACTGGTCATCATCCTCAATTTCGCCACCTGCCACATTGAGTGCTGGCAGATCACCACCCTCGATATAGCCGATCACCGTGAGACGCTGGCGAATCTCATCCACACCCTTCGGGCCAAGGTTGCGAATACCCTGGAGGGCACGGTCGTCCAGTTCGAGCAAGCGTCCGATGGTGGTAATATCGGCGCGGCGCAGGCTGTTGTAGGTGCGCGTGCTGAGGCCCAACTCGTCGATCGTGCGGTTGTAGATATCGGCAGGAATGAGGCGACCAGTAGCAGGGGCAATCTCCGCAACTGGCTCCGGCCTATCCAGGACCGCAATCCGCCCGAAGTGCTGGGTCAGCACCTGAGCCGCATGCCCAAGCGCGTCACCAGGCTTAATCGTCCCATCAGTCCAGATCTCGAGGATCAGGCGCTCAAAGCGCTCCTGATCGGCACCAGCAGCCGGTTCAACGACGAAGTTCACCTGCGGCACCGGATTGAAGAGGGCGTCAATCGCGATCTCTCCAATATTCAGACCGCTATTGTTGTCGGCTAGGCTCGTACCACGGCCACGCTCAGCGGTCAACTGCATCTCAAGCACCGAGTCGTCATCGAGACTGCAGAGGTAGTGCTCAGGATTGACAATCTCCACGGTGCTTGGCGCATCGATATCACTGGCAAAGACCGGACCAGGGCCCCGCTTCACGAGTTGCATGGTGACGGCACGCTCTGAGTAGGAACGGAGACGGATACCTTTGACATTCAGCACAAGCTGCGTTCCATCCTCAAGGACACCGGGGATGGTCGCGAACTCATGGATCACTCCACCGAGCTTGATCCGAGTTACCGCCGCACCGGGGATGGAGGAGAAGAGCACACGGCGCAGGGCATTACCCAGAGGGCTGGCATGGCCCTTCTCAAGGGGTGCGATGGCAAAGCGCCCGTAGTTCGTACCGGCCGCGATAAGGCTGACCCGCGGCTGAGTCATCAGGGGCTCGGATTTATGCATGCTGGTTCTGCTCATGACCTAAACAGAAATGCGGGCGTCCGCACATGCGTCGCCCACTCTCGGGTAGAGGTAACGTCAATTGTACCACACTCCCATTGTAGCGTAGTTCAACACTTTTGCAAGCTAACCTTCGAGCGGGAGGTGTGGAGGGCAAAGCCCTCTATGGAACAACCCAACCTTCGGTCTCGCTAGGGAGCAGTGTGAACAGGTATGCGGGCGTATACAACTGTAGGGAGGCTGTTATAATGCAGCACAGCACAATCCAAGCTTAGCTCAACCAGACGATGAGAACTCCATGTCTCAACGCAGTATCGGTGGATCAGAACCACACACCACCATCGAACATTCGCGCTCGCCAGCACATCCTCTGCGCACGACGCTCATACTGATCTGGGGTCCACGGCTCCTCCTCGCGCTAATACTCCTCATGGGGGGGTATTTCCGCACCCTGAGCCTCACTGATTGGGATGCTGGTACAGGCCAACACCCCGATGAGCGCTTCTTCTCCGATGTGACGTCAACGGTTCGCCTACCAAGTGGCCTGGGTGAGCTCTACGACTCGGCGCGATCGCCACTCAACCCACGTAACTACCAGAACTTTCCCCTCTTTGTTTACGGCCCCCTCCCCGTGATCATGACTAGGGTGGTGGCAGTGGCACTCACGCCGGTTGAGGCACTACCACTCGAAATCCCTAGCCTCGACGGACCACCACGGGTCGGGGCAGACCCTACTTCCCCCAATGAGTCACGAACCGACTATGGGCCGATGGTGGCCAACCCGGAGCGCGAACTGCCACGCCTCCCGCTCCTGGATCGTATCTTCAACCCTGAGGGCCGCAACCTGACCACCTATGGCGAGATCCAGAAGGTGGGACGTGGCCTGGCGACCCTCTTCGATCTCGGTTCGATCCTGCTGCTCTACCTCCTTGGGAGCAGGCTCTTCAATCGGCGGAGTGGTCTACTGGCGGCGCTGCTCTATGCCCTTGCGGTGATGCCAATTCAGCAGTCACACTTCTTCGTCGACCCGATCTTCTCAAGCTTCTTCTGCCTCCTGAGTCTCTACTGGGCGGTGCGTGTGGCCCAGGGTGGGGGATGGCTCAGCTATGCTGCACTCGGACTGAGCATTGGTGCAGCTATGGCCAACCGTATCACCCTGGCGACCCTGGGCGGCATCGCGGTGGTGGCAGCACTGGTTGCCGCACTGCGTCTGGTGCAGGAGCGCCGGGTCACCAACCTCATCCAGCGACTGCTGCGTCATGAGTTGCCGCTCCTGATCCTGGCTGGGCTGCTCACCCTGCTGAGCTTCCGGAGCCTAGCCCCCGATGCTTTCAGTGGCTCACTCCCCGGTTCGCCGCCACTGAGCACCACGGCGAGTGAGCTGCAAGGGGCTGGGTTCCTCGACATGCGCCCCGATCCGCGCTTCCTGGCCAATCTCCAGACGGTGCGCGGGCTCGTGGGGGGTGAGGTCGATTTTCCACCTTCGCAGCAGTGGGTTGGTCGCACGGCCTACCTCTTCCCTTGGACCAATATGCTGCTCTGGGGTATGGGGCCGGCTCTGGGTCTCAGTGCATGGATCGCTCTGGCGATCTTCACCCTCCTGGGGCTACGTAGGTTGTTCTGGCCGCAGGCGCAGGCACCACGCCTCAGCCCGGCATGGGTCATTGCCGCCTGGATCAGCTTCTACTTCGCCTGGCAGGGCGGCCAGTTCGCGATTACCCTGCGCTACTTACTGCCCATCTACGGCGGTCTGATCCTCTTTGCCACCTGGGGCCTGCTCACCCTGAGCGCCTGGGCGCAACAACGGCTCGCCACGCTCCGCTGGATCCGCATACCTCTCCAGACCCTACCGATCCTGGTCGTCCTACTCAGCTTTGCATGGGCCTACGCCTTCACCCGCATCTACACGCAGCCCCACCCACGGGTGATGGCGGCGCAATGGTTTGCCGACTACGCTCCGCCGGGCTCCTACGTCATGTCGGAGATCTGGGATGATCCCCTGCCACTGCAGGTGACACGAGCTTCATGGGGCGCCACCTACCAGGGTATCAGTTCAGCACCTTACGCCGAGGATGACCCGCAAAAGTATCTCGCCAGCGGTGAGGGCCTCCTCGATCAACTCGATCGGGCCGACTACATCACCCTGACCAGTAACCGCGTCTACGACAGCACCTCGCGGCTGCGCATGCGCTACCCGGCCCTGATGCGCTACTACGCTACGCTCTTCTCGGGCGAACTAGGTTTTCGGCTGGTCGCCGAGGTAACCTCCTATCCGCGCTTCCTGGGCATCCCGATTGCCGATCAGATGGCTGAAGAGGCGTTTCATGTCTACGATCACCCACGGGTACTGATCTTTGAGAAGACGGCAACCTTCTCACGTGCACGGGCCGAAGAGCTCATTACCGGTAATCTGCTCTGGGGTGAGGTCTATAAGTCGCCAGTGGTGGTCGCCGATCGTAGTAGCACGGCACTGCGCCTGACCGATAGCCAGTGGCCGCGCTACCGATTGTCCGGTAGCTGGGCAGAGCTGTTCGATAGTTCAACGCTCCGTCAGGCCCTTGCCCCCCTGTTCTGGGGCGGGCTGATCCAACTGCTAGGGCTGGCAGCGTTTGCCATGCTCTTCCGCCTGCTCCCGTGGCTGCCCGATCGTGGCTACAGTCTGGCGAAGATGCTCGGACTGCTGCTCGTCGCCTACATGGCATGGCTGGCAGGGAGCCTGGGTAGTGCCAGCGCCATCCCTGGTCGTGGCCAGTTAGAGCTACCTGGCTGGGGGCCACTGCCACTAGCCTTCACCCCAACCACCCTCTGGATCTGTGCGCTCCCCCTGCTGCTCATCGGCGGACTGATGGCGTGGCGTAACTGGGCCGCGCTCAGGCAGTTCGGACGAGAGCGGCGGCAGGCGCTTATCAGCGCAGAGATGATCTTTTTCGGCTTTCTGCTCTTGGGGCTGCTGCTGCGTTGGCTCAACCCGGATCTCTGGCACCCTGCACGTGGTGGCGAAAAGCCGATGGATCTCGCCTACTTTACGGCGGTGCTGAAGAGTGCCTCCTTCCCTCCCTACGACCCGTGGCATGCCGGGGGATATATCAACTACTACTACTTTGGCTTCGTGCTCATGGGGGCGCTGACCCACCTGAGCGGTGCTATCCCCAGCGTAGCCTACAACCTGGCTATCGCCACCATCATGGCTCTGACGGCGCTCGGTGCCTGGGGTGTAGTCTACAACCTGCTTGCGTCACGATCCGATGCCTTGGAGCGCAGGGATGAGCGGCGGGCGATCACCGGGGGCGTCATGGCGCCCCTCCTGATTCTGCTCCCCGGCAATCTAGCCCAGGCCTTCTGGTACCTGAATGGTTACGCTCAGGCCCAGGGGGGGCGCCCCGAATGGGCCTTCTGGGATGCAACCCGCATCGTGCGGGGGACGGTCAATGAGTTCCCCTTCTTTAGCTTCCTCTTCGGTGATCTGCACGCCCATCTGATCGTCATGCCACTGAGCCTGGCCCTCCTGGGTCTTGTGGTGACCTATAGCCGTGATGGGATCCACCAACCGGGGAGAAGTGCCTGGTACTACGCCGGGCGCATGCTGCTCTACGTGCCGCTGTTGGGGCTCCTGGTAGGGGCTATTCGTGCCACCAATACCTGGGACTACCCGAGCTTTGTCGGGTTAACGGTACTGATCATGGGGGGGGTTGCGTGGCGGGCTGGTCGGGGACGGCGCCCACTGCTGTGGCAACTGGCCTGGATTGTCGGACCGCCCTTCTTGATGCTCATGCTCGGTAATCTGTTCTTTGCCCCCTTCACCGCCGCTTTTGCTACCGCATCCTCAGGTGTAGAGCTCTGGCGCGAAGGGTTGGCCCCGAGCCTCTTGGCCCAACTGCTGTTCGCTGAGCGCACCACGCTCCGCGAGCTTCTGCTGCTCCATGGCCACTGGTTGGCGGGCGGTCTGGTGCTGGGGTTGCTGCTACTGTGGCGCCTCTACGGTCGCTCCGTTGCCACAACCAGCATTGTCGTGCTGACTCTGCTCACCATGCTCACCCTGGCCATGAACTGGCCAGCCCTGCTGGTGAGCCTCCCCCTGCTAGGGGGCGCGATCTGGCTGCTCTGGCGACAGCGTCGAGCGCCCTACGCACTGCTCCTACCGGGGCTCTGGCTGAGTGCTGGGTTAGGGCTGCTGGTGCTGGTAGAACTGATCGCGGTGAAGGGCGATATCGGGCGCATGAACACCGTCTTCAAGTTTGGCCTGCACGCCTGGTCGCTTATGGCCCTGGGCCTGGCGGCACTACTGCCACGGCTCTGGCTGGACGAGGGGCGTCTACAGGTACGGCTCCCCGTGTTGCGGCTACTGCAGGGTGGGCTGGTGCTGCTAGCGCTGGCAACGCTGGTCTACCCACTCACGGCGACCCCTGCTCGTGTCGGCGATCGCTGGGCACCTGATGCGCCACGGAGCCTGGATGGCGCAGAGTTTATGCGCTGGATCAGCGCCGAGCGCAATGGGGCTCAGTTCTCGCTGGATGAGGATGCCGCCGCTATTGCCTGGCTCCAGCGCAATGTGGTGGGCACACCAGTGATTGTGGAAGCGCATCTGCCCTCCTACCAGTGGGCGGGGCGAGTTGCCACCTTCACGGGTCTCCCGACGATCCTGGGCTGGGAGTGGCACCAGATTCAGCAGCGCGGCGTTGTGGGTGCAGAGCCGGCCATTCGCTACCGCCAGCAGGCCGTCGAGACGATCTATCGCAGCCCTGATGCGACAAGCACACTGCAACTACTGCAGCAGTATGGGGTCGAGTATCTCTACCTGGGCGGGGTTGAGCGGCAGATCTACCCTCCAGAGGGGCTGGCCAAGTTCGAGACCATGCGCGCTGCGGGTGAGCTGGAGCAGGTCTTTCAGCAGGGACAGACCGCCATCTACCGGCTGGTCAACCCGGGTCAGCCCCGCATGTTGACGAGTGATCTGGCCCTGGTTGTCCCCACGCTCGCCATGCCGCCACCGCTCCTGCTCGATCGCCCAGTGAACAGTTTGCCAACGGTGGATGAGTATGGCTGGAATAGCCTGGTTGCACAGAGTTCGCTGGGTGCAACGCTGCTCTGGCTACTCGCCTTCTACCTGCTAGGCCTGTTGGGTCTACCCCTAGCCTACACGATCTTTAGCTCCTGGTACGACGCTGGTGCAGCTTGGGCACGCCTGATTGGTCTCCTCCTGCTCGGCTATGCGGTCTGGCTACCGGCCAGCATCGGGCTCTGGCGCTACGACCGCTGGGGCCTCCTCGGTGGATTGGTCCTGCTGATCGGGCTGAACCTGCTCCTGCTACGACAGCTCGGGGGGGTGCGCGAGGGGCTGCGGCGTATCGCGGCGGGGCTACGTGAGCGCCGACGAGGTCTGCTCTGGAGCGAGGCGATCTTCTTGGTGGGCTTTGGCGCCATGGCGCTGATTCGGGCGGCCAATCCCGACGTGTGGCACCCAGTCTGGGGCGGGGAGAAGCCGATGGAGTTTGGCTTCCTCAATGCTATCCTACGCAGCCCAGTGATGCCTCCCTACGACCCCTTCTTCAGTGGTGGTCACGTCAACTACTACTACTATGGATTCTTCCTATTCTCACTGCCAATCAAGTTGACGGGGATCGCACCGGCGATAGGTTTCAACCTTGCTATCGCCACTATCGCCGGATTGATGCTGGTGGGTAGTTTCGCTCTGGTACACCGGCTCACCGGGCGCGGGCGGTACGGTCTGCTGGGGGCGGGGTTCCTGGTGCTCGCAGGGAACCTCTCCGCACTGGTTCCAGCAGGCTGGTCGCGTGGGATCGGTGCAGCGGTTACCGCTCTCCGGGAGGGTGAGCTTACAACCTTTGGGGCCCGTCTGGGAGATTGGTTCATCGGATCCAGCCGTGTGATACCCAACACGATCAACGAGTTCCCGGCCTTCAGTCTGCTCTTCGCCGACCTGCACCCCCACCTGATCGCACTCCCGATCGTGCTCCTGGTCGTTGCGCTCAGTTTTAGTCTGGCGCGCCCCTGGCGCGGTCGGCCCACCTTGAGCGAGTTAGGGCTGCTCGCCCTGAGCCTAGGGGCAGTTGCGATCACCAACTCGTGGGACTTTCCAACCTATGGACTACTAGTAGGCTTGGCCCTCCTCGGCTCAGCCTGGCGCGCAGACGGAGCACGGGCCCGCGGGTGGCCCATCCTGCGCATGCTGACTGCAGGCGGGTTGGCTGTGGGGGTGGGGCTAGTCAGCCTGCTCCTCTACACACCCTTTTTCGACCGCTACTGGGCGCCAGTCGGCGGAATCGGTCAGGTTGGCTGGAATGATGGCACCAGGGTGCTCGACTACCTACTCCTCTACGGGATCTTCATGGCCCTGCTGCTGCCACTGTTGGGCGGGGCACTCTGGCGCCTCACCGGACGCTGGCGTCTCCCCCTGCTGGGTGGGTCACTCATCCTCCTGGGCGTGGCGGCGGCGCTCCCGAACCTGGGGCTACGCCCAGTTCTCCTGCTCCTCCTCCTGATCGGACTCACCCTGCTGCCGCGCCGCATCCTCAGCCATGAGACCTGGTACACGCTGCTGCTCGCCTGGTTGGCCTGGGCAGTATCCCTCGGGATGGAGCTCATCTTCATCCGTGACCACCTGAGTGGTGGCGACTGGTACCGCATGAATACCGTCTTCAAGTTTGGTCTCCAGGTCTGGGTAGTGTTGGCCCTAGCGGCAGCAGCGAGTGTCCCTATCTTCCTACGTGGCCTCAGTCGCCTGGGTGGGCTACCTGCCCGACGCTTGGGTGTCGCTCTGGTGGTACTGCTCCTCCTCGCTGGTCTGACCTACCCCCTGGTGGCGATCCCTTCGCGTCTGGCCAACCGCTTCACCGTTGATACGGGGCTCACCCTTGACGGGCTCGCCTTCTTGAAGCAGGCGAGTTTTGGCTATGACTGTGCAACATTTGGCGGGTGTGAGCCAGAGGTAGGTCAGGTAACGATCGATCTGCGTGGGGATGCGGAGGCGATCGCCTGGCTCAACCGTTCGATCCGCGGTACACCCATTATTGTCCAGTCAAACCTTTCGTTCTACCGCGCCTACGGCATCCGCATCGCTGCCAACACTGGCCTCCCCACCGTTATCAGTGCCCTCCATGTAAACGAACAGCGCGATCCTGCGGCAGCGGCACGCCGCGATCGTGACCTCGATCAGTTCTACCGGAGCAGTGATATCGAGCAGGCACTGACATTCCTGGCCCGCTACGGCGTCGACTACATCTACGTCGGCGGGGCTGAACGCGCCTTCTACCCCGCGGCGGGGCTGGCAAAGTTTGAGCAGATGAACGGCACCTACCTGGAGTCGATCTACCGCACGCCCGAGGTGCAGATCTACGCTGTCACCGGAGTGTCATCAGACTACGCACGCCCGAGGCCCTTCGACTTCATCACTCCAGTCACTTCCGCCCCAACGGCAAGGCCGGTAGATACTGGCCTCGGCGAACTGGAGGAGGCACAGCGCAACAACCCCACCGATGGACCCACGGCCTTTGGCCTGGCTGAAGCCTACCGTGCGCAGGGGCGACTCGATGAGGCGATTACGGTATTGGAGCCAGCAGGACGGGCCAATCCAGGTGATGTGGGCGTGCTCCACCTCTGGGGTGATATTCTGGCGCAAGCGGGGCGCTCCAGCGAGGCTGAGGAGGTCTACACCACGGCGGCACGCAACAACCCGACGCCAGGTAACTGGAGTAAACTAGGTGCTGCACTCATTGAGTGGGGCGAGCTTGATAAAGCCGCAATTGCCCTAGGCCAGGCTATTGCCCTCGATAGTGAGGCACCCGACCCCTACTACCACCTCGGGCGACTGTTTGCCCTCAAGGGTGAGCCGACCCAGGCGACCGATGCCCTAGAGACCTATCTACGTCTGGATCCGGCGGGGCGCTGGGCCAATGAGGCAGCAACGTTGCTGGCGGAGCTGAAGAATGGCAACTGAGATCTTCACATGGTGGCTGGTGGTGCAACTGATGGGCCTGGCCGCTCTGCCACTCACTCGCCTCCTCCTGGGCGCACTGCCGGACCAAGGCTGGGCCTATACCAAGACGCTCGGCCTGCTTCTGGTAGGCTACCTGGCCTGGTTACTGGCCATGCTGGGCCTGCTACCCTTCGGCCGAGCGAGCCTGATCGTCGCCCTCATAGCAGTGGTAGGGGTGGGGCTCTGGATGACTGGTGGCGCGCGGAGTGTAGGAGCACAACTGCGTGAGCTCTTCAAGACCCGCTGGCGATCGATCCTGGCTGCGGAGTTGCTCTTCCTAGGGGCACTCCTAGCAGTCGTCTGGATGCGTGCGCACGACCCAACCCCCTGGGGAACCGAGCGCCCTATGGACTTTGCCTTCTTCAATGCGGTGCAGCGTTCAGGGTTCTTTCCCCCTAACGACCCCTGGTTGGCTGGCTATAGCATCAACTACTACTACTTCGGCTACGTGCTGATGGGAGCCGTGGCGCTGCTGAGTGGGCTAGAGCCAGCGGTGAGCTATAACCTGGCCCTGGCCTTGATCTTCGCCCTGACCGCGCAGGGGGTCGCTGGGACGATTGCCAACCTGATCAGCCTGGCAAGCGGTGACGAGCAGCGCCCAAGTCGGGTCGCCCTGACGCTGTTTCCGCTCCTGGGCGTGCTCATGGTGCTAGTGGCGGGCAATCAGGCAGGGGCGCTCCAGGTGGTAGTGGGGAGTGAGCGCGTCGTCGCCCTGAGCGGATCAGAGTTGGTCACAGCCCTCACGCAGGTAACCGGGGGTGCCGAGCAGATTATCCTACCCGAACCAGTACAAGTCCAGGATTTTGGAACACTCACCGAGTTGATGCGCCAGGACAAGGTCACCGACTTCAACTGGTGGTGGCCCTCACGTGCCCTCTGGGACACCTATCGTGATGGTGGCGAGTCGCGTCGCTACAACATCACCGAATTTCCACTCTTCAGCTTTCGCCTTGGGGATATGCACCCCCATGTGATGGCCCTCCCCTTCGGGCTACTTGCCGCCGCAATCGCCCTAGCAACCCTGGTACGCCCCGGGCCAACCCAGCCCGTGCGCTACCACTGGCTGCAGCCGAGCTTGGTTGGGCTGGCGATCGGCAGCCTCTACACCATCAATAGCTGGGATCTGCCGAGCTACCTGCTGCTCTACGTTAGCGCCATGCTCCTGGCTCACCTCCCGATCACGGGACCCTACCCGTGGCGCCGTCTGGCCCGCCCCCTCCTGATGGTGGTTGCGAGCGCGTACCTCCTCTTCCTACCCTTCCACCTCACCTTTCGTTCACTCATCGGGAGTGCGGAGCCACTAATCGATCTGCCAATCCTGGGCCGTCTGACCAGCATCATTGCGCCCTACACCGCCCAGCGTAGTGGGCTACACGCCTTCCTGATCATCTTTGGGCTCTTTGCCGTGGCGATCGTTGCCTTCAGCTACTTGGCTGGGCAGGAGCATAAGCAGGCGGATAGTACGTCGTCACCCACCTTACCCTTCGCCTTCCTTCCGCCGCTACTGCTCCTCATCGGACTGCTGGTTGGCTTCCCACTCCTCGCCCTGGCGGGTCTCGGCCTCTTGGCACTCATCTATGCCCTGCCGCTCCAGAATCGCCCCGCCGAGCGCTTTGGGCTCCTGCTCACGCTCCTCGGCTCGGCAATCATTTTTGGTACTGAGATCATCTTCATCCGCGACATCTTCGGCACGCGCATGAATACGATCTTCAAGTTCTACTACCAGGTCTGGCTCCTCTGGGGGAGCCTAGCCCCCTTTGCCCTCTGGTGGTCACTACGCTACGCAGCGGGGCGGTTGCGCTACGTATCCTGGGGGGCGAGCGGAGCAACCCTGCTCCTCCTGGCCGGTGCCCTCGTCTACCCCTGGCTGACACTGGGCGAACTGGGGCGTATTGATGCCGTAGGGTTGGACGGGCGTACCCCACGCGAGTTGAGAGCAGCTGGGGAGGCTTCGATTGCCTGGTTGCGCCAGAACGTCCCGGCGGGGAGTGTGGTGCTCGAAGCAGTGGCACTGGATAATAGCGCTGCGGTGACCGCGGGTAGCGAGACGCCACGTTGCGGTGGATCGTACAATGGCGCAGGCTACGCCGGTATTGCCGCAGCAACTGGGCTCCCGACCCTCCTCGGCTGGGATGGTCACCAGCGCCAGTGGCGTGGCGGCGATCCAGATGCCATGGCTGAGCTCGGCCCCCGCTGCAGTGACGTTGATACCATCTACCGCACCCGCGATGCCGACCAAGCGCGTGAGTTGCTCACACGCTACGGAGTCGACTATGTCTATGTCGGGAACCTAGAGCAGCAGTACTACGAGCTCGAGGCGCTTACCAAGTTTGTGATCCTGGGCGAGGTCGTCTTCAGTGCAGACGAGGTGACCATCTACCGACTGAATCAGGCCAGTGAATGAAGGTCGCGCCACTGGGGGTGATCGGGCGTCCAGATCTCGAGCCCGGGGAGGCGGCGGAACCAGGCCAGTTGGCGCCGAATAAAGCTGTGGGTGTCAAACTTCAGCCGCTCGACGCAGGCCTCAAGGATCCCTCGCCCCTCCAGGTAGGGGCGTAGCTGCAGGTAGCCTAGGCTCGAGAGGGCCGGCAGATCCCAGCTATAGCCACGGGCAACTAGGCCTGCTACCTCCTCCACGAGTCCGGCGGCTAGCATCGCGTCCACACGGGCATCAGCACGAGCGTAGAGCTCCTCGCGGGGGCGGGTGAGCCAGATCGTACGCAGCTGGTAGTCGGGTGGAGAACGCCCCTGTTGTGCAGAGATCGGGCGCCCAGTCACTGTACACACCTCAAGGGCACGGATGATACGGCGCAGGTTGTGGGGACCAATCTGCGCTGCGGCTACGGGATCGAGGAGCATCAGACGGGCGTAGAGCTGCGCTACGCCCCCCTCGGCGGCCTCCTGCTCCAGGGCGGCCCGCAGGTTGGGCTGGGGCGGTACACGCGGAATCTGCCACCCCTCCAGCATCGCTGCTAGATACTGACCAGTACCGCCAACGAGGAGTGGCGTACGCCCACGTGCCACGACCGCCGCAATCGCGGCCGCGGCCAACTCTTGGTAGCGGGCGAGCGAAAACTCTGCATCGGGATCGCAGATATCGATGAGATGGTGAGGTACTGCTGCCTGCTCGGCTGCGGTCGGCTTCGCCGTACCAATATCCATCAAGCGGTAGATCTGGCGTGAATCGGCCGAGATGATCTCGCCGTTGAGCCGTTGGGCGAGCAGGACGGCAAGGGCTGTCTTACCAACAGCTGTCGGCCCAACAATGGAGATGAGGGTTGGCAGCGAATCACTCATCACCGGTCGTGCCTAGTGTACAATAGCAGGAAGAAGGAGGTACCCTATGCCACAGACGCCCCTGCCCAACCACCCCGACCATCGTGCAACCGTCAACCTGGAGACTCACGATGGCCGCCAGGTACGGGTACGCCATATGCGTCAGAGTGATGCGATACTACTCAACCGGATGTTCTACAAACTCTCCCCAGAGACGCGCTACCGACGCTTCTTCGTCCCGTTGAACCACGTTGATGAGGAACGGGTTACCCGTGAGGCTGAGCGTCTGGCAACGATCGATCCGCTTAACGAGACGGCCCTCATCGCCATCATCGATGAGGACGATGGTGAAGCCTGCGTCGCGGTGGCCCGCTACGCCTGTCTGAGTAACCATCCCGAGAGCTGCGAAGGCTCCATTGTCGTGCGTGACGACTTTCAGGGATCTGGGCTAGGGCGACAACTCTTCGACCTGCTGATCCAGGTAGCACTAGCTCACGACCTCCAGCATATGATCCTCCTCACCCACGCGGATAACAGTGGCATGATCGCCCTCGTGCAGCGGAGTGGTCTCCCCTACAAGAGCCACATGAGTGATGGCCTTTACGAAATTGACCTGCAACTCAAGAAGAGTGAGCAGCCACTCTTTCCGTTTACGCTGGGATAGTTGGCAACTGCTGATCGAGGAGATAGTCCAGCACATCTTTCGCTGTATAGCTGGTACGGCCAGCCAAAAACCCCTTCATGATCATCAGATCATCACCACTCGTCAGTATTGGTGGCTCACTACCGATATCCTCACGCGCCTGACCCATGCCAATATTTGCCATCAGCGCGTTGCAGAGGCAGCGGCGACCAACCGTCTCCTCAATCGCGCCACCCTTTTTCAAGAAGGTATCGATCGGCTCACTAGCACAGCGGTAACCGAGCCGTCCATCCTCCATCCGATAGGCACTCCGCAGGTAGCCCAGATCGCAGATCCGCTTGCGGCGCGAAAAGTCGGCTGGATTATCAACCCAATCGACCACTTTGAACGGGTAGCCTGTCGGCGAGGCGAGGGGATCCGTCCGCACCGTCACCTCACCACGGGCCGCTGCAGCCACCACACTCTGCCGGTAGCTCTCATGGAGCCCCGACTCGGCACAGTAGGCGAAGAGCGTACCCACCTGAATACCGGCCGCCCCCGCGCTCAGGGCACGGCGCAGCCCCTCTGGCGATCCAGCACTACCCGCGATCCAGAAGGGCAGGCCTAGCTCTTGGAGTTTGGCCAGATCGACCACATCGCGCGGACCGTAGATTGGCTCACCCTGCTCGTTGAGCTGGAGCTTACCTCGAGGCGGAGCATTATGTCCACCTGCAGTCGGACCCTCGACGACAAAGCCGTCGACCCGCCCACCGGCACGGCGCAGGAGCATCGTCGCCAGGGAGTTGCTCGAGATGATCGGCAGGAACTGGGGACGGTGAAGCGTAGGTGGCGGACTATCCCAGTAGAGGGCCGGCTCAAAGCGGAGCAGCTCGACCGCATCTGCGGGCAGATTCTCCACCTCGAAGGTTTGGGTCGCTGGACGATGTTCAGCCAAGGCATCGAGGGCGGCGGGAATCTCGAGTGGAATACCGGCACCCATCAGGATGACATCCACACCAGCGAGCATCGCACCGTAGAGGAGGGCCAGGTTTGGCACCTGCACCTTCGTAAGCAGGTTCATACCGATCGGGCCGGTATGTCCCTCTTTCGCGAGGGCCACCTCCACAAATGCAGCCAGGATCATCACCTGCGTACGCGCCCGGCTCAGATTGCGGTTGGGGAGCTGGAGGAGCGTATAGGGCTCCCCAGGCGCACGACCCTCAGGGCGAAAGTAGCGCCGGGTAA
>CAIWUD010000291.1 GCA_903915775.1 uncultured Chloroflexota bacterium
CCCACGGGGGGTTGCCCATACGGAGGGGTGCCACGAGGGCGAGACGCCCTCGCTCCGGGAGAAGGGCAACCACGGGGGGGTGCCCGTACGGAGGGGTGCCACAAGGGCGAGACGCCCTCGCTCCGGGAGAAGGGTAACCACGGGGGGGTGCCCGTACGGAGGGGCACCACGAGAGCGCGACGTCCTCGCTCCGGGAGAAGGGCACCCACGGGGGGTTGCCCATACGGAGGGGTGCCACGAGAGCGCGACGTCCTCGCTCCGGGAGAAGTGTGAACAGTTGTTACCCCATCAGGCCTCACCCACCCCCCCCGAACGCAACCAAGAGAGCACCTCATCGGCGCTGCGATCGGGAGGAAAGACGGGGTAGAAGAGTTTCGTAATCTTCCCATCCAGGATGATGAGGGTGATGCGCTTGAAGAGCTCCATGCCAGCGACGCTGAAGGTTGGCAACCCTAGGGTCTGCTTGAGGTGGAGTGACTGATCGCTCAGCAGTTGGAATGGTAGGTGGAGACGATCGCGGGCTTCGCGCTGATAGTCAGAGCTCTGGCTACTGAGGCCAAGGACATCAGTTCCTAACTCCTTGAGGTCCTTATAGTGGTCGCGAAAGCTGCACGATTGGGGCGTACACCCGCGAGCTCCGGGGATGCCATCCCACCCATCGGGTAGGGGCAGACCGGGGCGTCCGGTCATGGGATAGACGTAAATAACCCAGCGCCCGCGCAACTCGCGAAGGTTTACCAGTGCTCCATCCGTGGTAGGGAGTGCTAGGTCGGGGAGCACTACCCCTTCGAGACGGGCTGCTGCCCCGTCATCGACTGGTTGCGGCAAGTCTGGTGGCAATGGGAACGGGTTGGTGTGCATACGATCTCCTCTCGTAGGCTTGGCTAGGTTCGGTTTTTTATGGAGAGCAGGGCCCTGCACACCTCCCGTAGGTGTGTCATGTTCGCTTGAAACATGCCCTAGGCTTGGGCAGCAGCGATCAGGTTCTTCAGGAGCATCATATTCGTAATGGGGCCAGTACCCCCCGGGACGGGGGTGATTGCACCGGCCACCTCAACGACAGCGGCGAAGTCCACATCGCCAACCAGGCTGCCGTCGGCGCGCACGTTGGTACCAAAATCGATCACCGTGGCGCCTGGCCGCACCATGGCAGCGGTGATCAGGTTGGGGCGCCCGGCGGCAACACAGATCAGGTCGCACTCGCGCAGAACAGCAGCGAGATCGACAGTCTGCGAGTGGCAGATGGTCACGGTTGCATCGGCATGGAGCAGCAGTTGGGCCATTGGGCGACCAACGATAGGGCTACGACCGACCACAGCAGCGCGCCTCCCACGGAGGAGTATCTCGTTGCGCCGCAGCAGTTCCATCCCACCGGCGGGGGTATTCGGTACGATTCCCGGGCGCCCCTGAGCAAGTAAACCGGCATTGATCGGGTGCACCCCATCAACATCTTTACGATGATCTAGGGCAAAGATCGCCCCCGTCGTATCGAGGTGGGGTGGCAGGGGCATCTGGATGAGGATACCATCCACGGATGGGTTATGGTTGAGGCTGGCGATCGTTGTGAGGAGATCGTCCTGGGAGGCGTCCGCCGGAAGCGCCTCCAGGCGAAAAGCTGCACCAACCCCCTGACAGAGTTTGGCGATGGTACGGACGTAGCGTGATGAGGCGGGATCCTGGCCAACCTGGATGACGCCGAGCGAAGGGGCACGACCACGCCGGACGGTCAGGTCGTTGATGAGGAGTTCCGTCTCGCGGCGCAACTCCTGGGCCAGGGCGCGTCCGTCAAGGATGCGGGCAGTCATAGGGAGAACCTCATGGGCTTGTCGTGGTAGAGCTTGGTTTGGTTTCAACTACGCCAACGTGATGTGGACGGCCTCGTGCTTCAAGCATTATCGAGCTCCTCGTCGGAGCAGTCGCTCAGTTCCATCGCCAGGTGGTGATGGCCGAGTTCCGTCGGGTGGGCCGCGTGACCAGCAGTGCTGCGGGAGGGATCGTGAGGCGGGATGGTACCTGGTACAGGTAGCACATCGGCACACCAGATCTCCTGGGTTGCTACGAGCCCGCAGCGAGCATAAAACTGTTTCGCACGTTCATTTGAAGCGGTAACGTAGAGCTGGAGGCGGTCGAAACCGTGGGTAGCGGCCCACACTTTGCCAGCCTCAACGAGGCGCCAACCGAGGGTGGTACCACGATGAGCCGGGGCGACGTAGAGTGCTACCAGTTCGGCCCAGCGCCGCTCGGCAAAAAGGGGCGAGTCACTATGGGCCTCCATCAGCAGCAGGCCAACTGGTTCATCGGCAGACCAGGCCAGGAGCCAGAGAGCACCGGGGGCAAGGTGGGTACGTGTGAAGTGATCATGGAGCAGGGGTTCCCAGCCCTCGGCTAGGCGGAAGCGTGGATCGAGCTCAGCGTTAAACTGGTGCAGGGCGGCAAAGAGCCGTGCCACCGCCCAGAACTCACTATCGACAGCAGGTCGGAGGAATAGGTTCGCTGTGGACTCTGTCGTCATCATCCGGCTCCCTATAAAACAACTAGGTTCATGTCGGAGCTATGGTGAGGGGCAGCGTCTCCTTGGCCAACTGCCACAACGCCCTACGTCTAGCGAATACGTTCCAGAACCCGTTGGTGCAGTGCATCGACCTGTGCGTCGAGGGTAGCGACGAGATCGTTGAGACGGGCACGGGTCTCGCGAACGTAGAATTGATCATCAAGGCCGGCAAGGTTGATCTCGACGTTGAGCAGTGCACTCTGGACTGCGGCGCGTACGAGCAGGGCGGCG
>CAIWUD010000292.1 GCA_903915775.1 uncultured Chloroflexota bacterium
ATGAAGGCATGGCTGGCAACTACTGTCGTTGCGCCACCTACAACCGCATCCGTCGGGCCGTCGCCCGCGCTGCCACCGTTGCCCGTGGTGTAGCGGAGGCAGCATGACCAAGCAGCAGCGTTGGCGGATCACACGCCGTGGTTTTCTGATTGGGGCCGGGATTGTTGGGGGTGGGCTGGCCCTTGGGGCCACCCTGGGGCTACCCGCACTGCGCCTCGCGGTCGCCGATGCCCTTGATGGTGCCTCCCCACCGGCAACGTTCACTAACGACCCACTCCTCTGGTTTGAAGTCACCCCCGATAGTCGGGTGCGCCTCGCCATGCCCAAGGTCGAGATGGGCCAGGGTATCCATACCGCCCTAGCCCAGATTGCCGCCGAAGAGCTTGAGGTTGCCTGGGAGCAGATCGAGGTCGTTCAGGCCAGTTCGCAAGGGCCGGTCACCGACGGTGGTGGTACGAGTGGCAGTGGCTCAGTCACCTCGCTCTTCACCCCCCTGCGTGAGACAGCGGCTACACTCCGCGAACTGCTGCGGGCCGAGGCTACGGCGCGCTTCGGAGTTGCGCCTGATGCACTGAGTATCGTGGCCGGAAGCGTCTTTGTGACGGCGAACCCTGAGCGTCGCTTGAGTTATGGTGAACTGGCGACGGCTGCGGCCACACGCCAGGTACCTGAAGAGCCACCACCACTCAAGCCAGCCTCGGCGTGGAAGCTGATCGGGACCAGCCTGCCGCGGGTCGATCTGCCAGCGAAGATCCGTGGGGCTGCCACCTACGGCTACGATGCCCGGGTCGAGGGCATGCTCTACGGTGCCGTGGCCCGCCCACCGATGTTCGGGGCCACACTGCGCCGGGCTGCCCCAGGGAAGGCGGCAACGATGCCCGGCGTCGTGCAGGTGGTCACGGAAGGTGACTTTGCCGGCGTGGTTGCCGAGTCGCGCAGCCAGGCCTTTGTTGCGGTCGGCGAACTGGAGCTCGAGTGGTCAGAGGGGCAGGCCGTTCAGCAAGAGCAGATTGAGGCCCTGGTGCGGGTCACTCCGGGCCGTGGGATACCCGTGCAACGGGTGGGTGATGCGGATGCCCTCTTGCGCGACACCTCCCGTCAGCTGCGTGCCGAGTACCGCACACCAATGGCGGCCCACGCCCACATGGAGCCTCAATCGGCCCTGGTTGACGTGCGCCCCGACCGGGTGATCGCCTACGTAAGCACCCAGAGCCCGGTGGCTACGGCGCAGGCCATTGGCCAGGCGATTGGCCGCGATCCCAAGAGCGTCGAGGTAACCCCAACCTACCTAGGTGGCGGTTTTGGGCGCCGGATTGTCACTGGCGTCGCCGTTGAGGCTGCCCGCCTCTCGGCTGCGTCTGGTCGCCCGGTGCACGTTGGCTGGACCCGAGCCGAGGAGTTTCGTCACGGCTTTGTACGCCCGCCAACCCACCATGTGCTGCGGGCTACCATGGGTGCGGATGGTCGGATCAGCGCCATCGAGCATAGCCAGGCGAGCGGTGATGTGCTCTTTCCCCTCTTTCCAGCAGCTCTACGCACCGTCTTTGGTGCAGACTTCGGCGCCTGGCGTGGTGCCCGGGTGAGCTACGCGATACCCAACATTCTGGTGACCGCTGAACGGGTGGTGCTGCCGATAGAGACCGGAGCCTGGCG
>CAIWUD010000293.1 GCA_903915775.1 uncultured Chloroflexota bacterium
GAAGTAGCGCAGGAACTGCTCCACCTCGCGCGGCAGAGCGACCGGTTCGCACAGGTAGCGCAGCGCCTCGCGGGCCTCCTCCAGCTTCTTGCGCCCCTCCTCAAGCCAGTTCTTGAGGTGAACGTTGTTCTCTGCATCGCCGCCCTCGTCGATGTCCAGTTCGTCGGAGCTGTAGACCGCGATGGCCTGCTGCACGTCGCCAAAGAGCTCCTTGAAGTCGACGATGTGGCCGTACCCTTTGTCATCACCATCGAGCCGGTTGGTGCGACAGATCGCCTGGAACAGGTTGTGGTCGCGCAGCTCGTTGTCGAGATAGACGTAGGTGCAGCTCGGCGCGTCGAATCCGGTCAGCAGCTTGCTGACCACGATCAGCAGCTTCAGGTTGGCTGGCTCCTCGATGAAGCGCCGCTTCACTTCGTCCTCATACTGCTTGGTGGTCTGCCCGTTCTTGAGGACATGCTGGGTGTAGGTGTCGAACTTGTAGCGCTCGTCGCTGTGAATGGGCTCGCGCGAGATCGCGTTATGGTTCGGCTCGTACGAGGTGACGACGCCGCAGTACCGTCCGAAGCTCGTGTTCTGGAAGAGCCGAACGTAGTGGCAGGCGTCGTAGATCGATGAGGCGACCAGGATGGCCGTGCCGCGGTCATTGTTGAGCCGCGGCTTGAGGCTGAAATCCTCGATGATGCTGGCGATGATGCGCTGCTTGCGCTCGCCGGCGCTCATCAGCTCCTCCATCGTTGCCCAGCGCTTGCGCAGCACCGACTTCTGGAAGTTGTTGAGCCCTTTGGTCTTCTGCTCGAACCAGGCATCGATGGCCGCCTGCGAGGTGAGCCGCTGCGGCACATCGCGGGCTTCGTACTTGAGGTCGAGCACCACCTGATCGGCCACCGCCTCGTGGAACTTGTAGGTGTGGATGTAGGTACCGAAGACGTCGCGCGTCATCAGCTTGTCTCGGCGCAGCAGGGGCGTGCCGGTAAAGCCGATGAAGATCGCCGCCTCCAGCCAGCGCTTCATCTGCTTGTTCATGTCGCCGCCCTGGGTGCGGTGGCACTCGTCTACGAACACGTAGAAGCGACCCGTCACCGGCGGCGGCGGCCCCTTCAGGTCGGCCACATCGAACTTGTGAATCAGCGCACAGAGCAGCCGCTGCGTGGGGTTGCCGAGCATCTCCACCAACTCCGCGCGCGAAGTGATGCGTGGCGAGGAGCTATGCTCGCTGATCACCCCGGCGTTGCGCATCACACCAACGATCTGCTTGTCCAACTCGTCGCGATCGGTGACGATCAGGATGCGCGCCTCCGGGTCCTGCTCCAGCAGCCACTTGGCGATCAGCACCATCAGGATGCTCTTGCCGCTACCCTGTGTGTGCCAGATGACGCCACCCTCGCGCCGAGCGATGCGTTCCTGCGCCGCCTTCACCCCATGGAACTGGTGCGGGCGCGGCACCTTCTTCTGCCCCGCATCGAAGAGGATGAAGTTGCGGACGAGGTCGAGTAAGCGCGCCTTGTTACCGAGTTGCGCCAGCGGCCGGTCCAGCAGTGCACCGGCGGCGGGTGTTGCGCCGGTGGGCGCTTCGTCCTTCCACGCTACGAAGAACTGCTCCGGCGTGCCGGTGGTGCCGTAGCGCAGCCCCTGCGCGTCGCTGCCCGCCAGCAGGAGCTGCACGGTGCTGAAGAAGCCCTTGTTGAAGATCGCTTCCTGGTTGGTGATGAGCTGGCGCACGCCGTCGGCCAGCTCCACCGAGCTGCGTTTGAGCTCGATCACCGCGATGGCCAGGCCATTGAGGTAGAGCACGATATCCGGACGGCGCTCGTAGCCGCCCTTGAGCGTCACCTCCTCGGCGAGCGCGAAGTCGTTCCGCTCGGGGTGCACCCAGTCGATCAGATGCACCGTCTCGTTCGGCTGGCCAGCAGCCACCTGCACCGGCACTCCGTAGCGCAGTAGCTGGTAGGTGCGCAGATTGGCCTGGTAGAGCGTGATGCCC
>CAIWUD010000294.1 GCA_903915775.1 uncultured Chloroflexota bacterium
AGGAGCGCGGTGATACGGCCGGGGAACCACCAGCGCGCACCCGAGAGGAGGAGTACGATGATCGCCGGTAGTGGGTAGTACCAGCCGGCACTGATCAGGACGGTACTAGGGAGTGATTGCCCGGCAATAGTTGGCAGCAATGCCAATTCGGGGCTGAAGCGTAGACCATAGAGGAGTTGCCAGAGTGGTACCAGCAGAGCGCTCAGGTGGCCAGCGATCAGGGTAATTACATAAAGTGAGGTACGCCCTACCCAGGTCAGGTAGATCGCTATGCCATAACAACCAACCAATACGAGGAGAGCGGCAAGTTCCATGTGGCTCCTGTGTGCGCTCGGGGCGACGGACGCAGGGGGGATAGCGCGCGTTCCCGCTCCGCGTATCAGGCCGCTGCATCGAAGGTGTATGGTGCGCTGAGGGCATCAGCAACTGATCCACCCTGGTTCACACGGTAAGTGGGCACACGTAGTTCAGCTAGGCGGCGTAGGATCGGTGTGGGGTCGTGCCGACCACCAAAACTCTGGGGATCGACGAAGACAACCACTGCACGTACCTTGCGGTAGAGCAGTTGCTGGAGTGCTCCAACCCAGCGTTCATCGACCGATGAGGTGACGATCACCAGGGTGCAGTCGCGGCCGAAGCGTGCATGTTCAGCGAGTAGGAGCTCGGCCAGTGGCTGGGGGCTGTGGGCGCGTAGGACAGCCAGGGCCTCGAGGATCTTGAGGAGTTGTCGTGACTCACGCTCGGCGGGGATGACTTCGTGCTGCTGCCCCCAGGCGACGAGCCCCACGACCTTACCCTGGGCGAGAAGTGCACGGGCCAGCGAGGCGGTCGCCACCACTGCGTACTCTTCGGTGCTGGGTTGATACGCTATGTTGCTGCCCTGGGGCGACCTATCGCGAGGCCATCCTGCTCTCGCCGCACCACCGGCAAGGTCAGCGGTACGCCGCCGATCTTGGACGACGGCGCGCTCTTGCATATCGAGGACTAGGTAGACATCAGCACTTGGGTCGAGTTCGAACTCTTTGATCATCAGCCGTCCGGTACGTGCCGTGGAGCGCCAGTGAATGTAGTTCATGCTGTCGCCAGGGACGTAGTCGCGGATGCCAGCGACGTTGGGCGAAACATGGAAGGCACGGGCACGGGTAGCCTGCCCCCCTGAGAGATCGGCACCGGGGAGGGTGAACTGGGGGAGATCTTCGGTGTGAGGGTAGACCAAGATCTCATTCGTTGAGGCGACGTGGCGCTTCAGCAGCACAATCCCAAAAGGGTCACCGCTCAGTAGGGTGGCTGGCCCTAGCCGGAAGCGGCCACGCTGGGTACAGCGCGTATTGGCCAGCCAACGCCCATGCTCACCCATGCCAAACGAAGCGACAAATCCTGCCCCGTGGCCCGGAAGTTGCGACTCATCACGTAGTTCGACCCAGAGTTTGGGTAGTAGCCAGCGATTGCGCAGGTTGATCCGCTCACGTGCATACTCACCCACCGTTGCCCGCGGGCTGAGCAGTTCACGCTCTACCACCAGCCCACGCAGGTTGAGCCAGGCCCAGAGGAGGGCCAGCAGGAGGAGGGCAACCAGTAGATAGCTCAGGTGGAAGAAGAGGCGCAGGCCGGTGCCCTGGGCAGCGAGGTAGCTCGCCCCGGCCAGTAGGAGTAGCAGTACGGGTCGTAGCATCGTGTTGCTCCACTCTTCCCGAACTACGCTGAGGCCCGTATCACCTCGATCAACTGTGCGCGCTCCAGGCTATGCTGCTCACCGCTGCGCAGATCTTTCAGCACCACCTCACCACGGGCGAGCTCATCGGGGCCGAGGAGCAGTGCGTAGCGCGCTCCACGCCGATCCGCCTCTTTGAGTTGCTTGCCCAGGCTGATCTGCGGTTCTAGGCTCAACAGCGTATTGATGCCAGCCTTCCGCAACGCTTGCGCCAGGGCCATGCTCGCCGCACTCTGCTCGGGGCCGAAGATGGTGACGAAGGCGACGGCAGTTCCGTTCGAGCGTGGCCCCAGGTTCAACTGCTCCATCACGTCATGGAGCCGATCGATACCAAAAGCCAGACCTACGGTCGGGATTGGTCGGCCTGCAAATTGGCCAATCAGCTCATCGTAGCGCCCACCACCCAGCAGTGAGCCCTCAGGCCAGTGTGGGGTGATCGCTTCGAAGACGAGGCCGGTATAGTAGGAGAGACCACGGGCCAGACGGGGTGCGACGGTGTAGCGGGCGGGGCTGATACCAAGGTTCTCCAGTGCCGCAATGATCGCGCGCAGGTTGGCGATCGCGGCACAGGCACGCTCATCGCTCGCCAGATGTCCAGCTAGTTCGTTGAGAACAGCCCCTGCTTCGCCCTCGGTCTGTACCAGGGTTAGGATCGCTGCTGCAGCTGTCGGCACAACCCCGCTGCGAAGGAGCTCTTCGCGTACACCATCAGCACCGATCTTATCAAACTTATCGATCGCTCGGTAGACACTCCCAGCGGCGGCCTCGTCCAGACCACTCACCCGGGCGATGCCCCCAATCAGCTGTCGGTGGTTGAGGAGGGTGACGAAGTCGGGAAAGCCGAGGGCGGCGAGCGAGTCGCTCAGCAGGGCCACAATCTCGGCATCAGCCAGGGGCGAGGCGCTCCCCACGATATCGGCATCAAACTGGTAGAACTCACGGTAACGCCCCCGTGCCGGTCGCTCACCGCGGTAACTCGGCCCGTAGGCGTAGCGCCGCCAAGGTAGGGCCAACTGGCCCGCATACTGCGCTACCACCCGGGCGAGGGGCACCGTCTGATCGTAGCGTAGCGCCAGCTGGCGCCCGCCCTGATCGGCAAAACGGTAGATCAGCTTCTCATCATCACCCAGTTTACCCTCGAGCAGCTCGGCATACTCCACTACTGGCGACTGCAGTGGCTCAAATCCGTAGCGCTCACTGATCTGCTGGATTGTGCTGACGATATATTGGCGCAGCAACATCGCCCTGGGCAGATGGTCGCGCATGCCTTTGATGTTCTGAATTGACATAGCTCTGTGGTAAGTGGCACTCTGGGTGATACGACAGGCCAAAGGTTACACAAGTTGGATGGTCTGAGCACCGGCTAGTTGGCCACACGCCGCTGCGATAGCCACCCCACGCTCCACGCGTACGGTACAGGCGACGCCGTAGTCTAGCACTATCTGGCGGAATGCGCGAACTCGCTCATGCTCCGATCGCCCCAGTGGCGTACCCGGTACGGGGTTCCAGGGGATCAGGTTGACATGGCAGAGCAGCGGCGGGCCTTTGCTTACACCCTGACCACGTAGCAACTTCGCGAGGGCCAAGGCATGGTGGGGGTGATCGTTGCGGCCCTGCAAGAGCACATACTCAAAGCTGACCCGTCGTCCGCTCTGGGCGGTGTAGTCGCGAGTTGCATCGAGGAGTTCGGCGAGCGGGTAGCGCTGATTGATGGGCATCATGGCGCTACGCAGTTCGTCATCGGGGGCATGGAGTGAGATGGCCAGGCTGACCGGGAGGGGGGCGGCGGCTAGGCGTCTGATACCGGGCACCAGCCCCACCGTCGAGACGGTCATGCTGCGTGCGCCAAGGTTGAAGCCCCGCGGGTCGTGGAGCCGCTCGACCGCGGCCCACCAGCGATCGTAGTTGGCAAAGGGCTCACCCATGCCCATAAAGACGAGGTTGGTGATCCGTCCCACCTGGTGGGTGATCCGTTCGCTGAAGCTCTCACCCTCACCCCCCCACCACTGGCCATCGTCACCGGCAGCACCAACTGTCTGTTGGCGGCGGGGAGGGGCACTCTGGGGTGCATTCCGCTGCCAGGCACGTAGCTCCCGCGAGGCCCAGATGGCCTGGGCGACTATCTCGCCCGTGCTCAGGTTGCGCTGGAGGCCGAGGCGACCGGTGGCGCAGAAGTCGCAGCCCATGGCACACCCGGCCTGCGTACTCACACAGACTGTAGCCCGATCAGGGTAGATCATCAGCACCGTCTCGATGACCGCACCATCAGGCAGACGAAAGAGCGCTTTACGGGTGAGCCCATTGTCACACTCCTCGACCCGGGCCAGTTGGAGGCTGCTGAGCAGTGTCTCCCCGCGTAAGCGCTCACGCAGCGCCATGGGCAGATCACTCATCGCTGCCGGATCATCGGCAAGCTTGACGTAGAGTTGATGGTAGAGTTGGCGTGCACGAAAGGGGGGCTGCCCCCAATCACCCAGCAGACGCTCAAGCTCGGCAAGGGTCAGATTGTAGAGTAGGGATGGTGACATAGACTCATTATACGCGAACTATGGTAGGCTTCAATGTCGGCTACACCGGGGTGACCGTCTGGCGCTACCAAGACGCGGTTGGTTTTTTGTGGAGGGCTGTGCCCTCCACGCCTCCCGCCGATCACTCCACCGTTACACTCTTCGCCAGGTTACGGGGCTGATCGACATCACAGCCGCGGCGGAGGGCGACATAGTAGGCGAAGAGCTGTAGCGGGATCACATTGAGCACCGGCTGGAGTAGGGGCAGGGTCGCTGGCACCGTGATCACATGGTGGGCTTTCGCCGCCAGGAGTTCATCACCTTCGTGGCCAATCGCAATCACCTGACCACGGCGGGCCCGTACCTGCTCGACGTTACTGATCATTTTGGGGTAGATCGGATCGCGGGGGGCGATACAGATGACGGGCATCTCCTCATCGATCAGGGCAATCGGGCCATGCTTCATCTCGCCGGCGGGGTACCCCTCGGCGTGGATGTAGCTGATCTCCTTGAGCTTGAGCGCCCCCTCAAGGGCAATAGGATAGTTAACCTGCCGCCCCAAGAAGAGGGCATCACCAACGCGATGGTAGCGCTCAGCCAGATCGCGACAGCGAGGAGCTGCCTGCTCGATCAGGCGGGCAGCCTTGCTCGGCAGTTCGACCAGAGCTTGCAAGTGGGTGCCGATCTGCGAGGGGCTGAGGGTCCCACGGGCCTGGGCTAGGCGGAGGGCAAAGAGGTAGGCGACCATCAGCATCGAGGTGAAGGCCTTCGTGGAGGCGACACCGATCTCGGGGCCGGCGTGCAGGTAGAGTGGCCCACCATCGGCGACCCGTGCAGCCTGGCTGCCGATGGCGTTGACGATGGCGATGCTCGGCACCCCCTGAGCACGCGCCTCCTCCATGGCCGCCAGCGTATCCACCGTCTCACCACTCTGGGTAAAGGCCATGAGCAGGGCATCAGCGCCGAGCACAGGGTCGCGGTAGCGAAACTCGCTCGCGTAGTCCACCTCGACACGTACCCGGGCTAACTGCTCAATCATAAACTTGGCCACCAACCCGGCGTGCCAGGCGGTTCCGCAGGCAGTTGCATAGATGCGATCCAGCTTGCGGAGGGCGGCATCGTCCAGGCGCAGATCCTCGAGGTGTACGAGGCCCCGCTCCTGGTCGATACGCCCACGCAGAGCATCCATAAGGGCCCGGGGCTGTTCGTGGATCTCCTTCTCCATGAAGTGGGTGAAGTCGCCACGCGCAGCGGCAATCGGATCCCAGGGGATCGTCACAGGTGCACGCTGCACACGCTCACCAGCGAGGGTGGTGATGGTCGCACCCTCCCGCGTAATCACCGCAAGTTCACGATCTTCGAGGAAGATTAGGTCGCGTGTATGATCAAGAATAGCTGGTACATCAGAAGCGACAAAGCTCTCATCCTGACCAATACCAATCACTACCCCCCCGGCATTGCCCAGGCGGGCCGCCACAATGCGCTCGGGCTCGTGCGCACAGAGGGCCACAATCGCGTTGCCACCTCGTAACTCGGCGAGGGCCCGCCGTAGTGCTGGCTCAAGGGCCCCCTCCTCGGCGTAGTAGAGGCCCACGAGGTGGGCAATCACCTCGGTGTCAGTCTGCGAGACGAACGGGATGCCTAGGTTGATGAGGCGTGTCTTCAACTCCAGATAGTTCTCCACAATCCCATTCTGAATCACCACAATCGCACCGCTGGCATCACGGTGGGGATGGGCATTCTGCTCGGTCACATCGCCGTGCGTTGCCCAGCGGGTATGGCCGATGCCCAACTGCCCACTGGCTGGCTCCTGTTGCAACCGTGTGACGAGCCCCTGGAGCTTCCCGACACTGCGGCGTAGCTGTAAGCCAGCCGCGGCATCGTAGACGGCGATCCCGGCTGAGTCGTAGCCGCGATACTCTAGGCGCTGTAATCCGCTAACAACGACTCCCATTGCCTCACGCGGCCCGATATAGCCCACAATGCCACACATTGTTCCTTCTCCTCAGGTAAGGTTTACTTCCATTTCGGCTGCGCCGACCGTACGGTCTGGCGACACCAAGGCTCGGTGGGGGTCTTTTGTGGAGGGCCAAGCTCCTCAGGGGGTTTCACGTGACACGCTCCCCGGGAGCGCGGGCGGCTCGCCCGCAACGGTACTACGCAGTGCACACGGGCCACGGATCGTACCAGGAACCTCCCCCAGGCTCCCATGAACTGCTCTGCGGTGGTTCGGGCCCTGGCACGCTCGCACAGCGCATGGCGATGCACGGGGATGCCCTTTCTCGAACGAGTGAAACCCTTTGAGGGGCCAAGCCCTCCACACCTCCCATGAATCGGCTCAATCGGGATCTTTTGTGGAGGGCTTGGCCCTCCTACCTCCCATGAGTCGGCTTGGTGGGAATCTTTTGTGGTGAGCACAGCCCTCTACGCCTCCCCGCAGTGGGTATGGCGAGGGAGTGCGCCTCTCTCGCTTGAAACAACGAGATGAGCCACACACCTGCAACTGCCGGTGGCTGCGATCGACGCTGTGGAATGGGGACGGGGGAATGGAAGGAATGGTGGTGAGCTGCTGCGGCAACCTTATCGCCCCGTCACCGGGGGCTTTGGGTCACTCGCTCTCAGGAGGCGCTCATTCCTGGGAGGCATCCGCTGATCTTTCGATGTTCCGGGCAGTGCAATCTGCCCGTTAGTCCCGCCGCGTGGCGAGAAACCTCCACCTCGTCAACTCCGCTGCGAGCGGAGCCCATGCGCTTAACAGTTGCCCTCTTCTTGGCGGGCTCCTTCCAGGTTGTGTTCCCCGCACAACCGTACTGCTTGCTTGCTCCAGATAGGAGCCAAGCTTCTGACTATAGCATACCACGGTTTACGCGGGCGGTGTGGAGGGTGAAGCCCCTCACAGGGTTTCACGTGACACGCTCCCCGGGAGCGCGGGCGGCTCGCCCGCAACGGTACGACGCGGTGCACATGGGCCACGGATCGTACCAGGAACCTCCCCCAGGCTCCCATGAACTGCTCTGCGGTAGTCCGAGCCTTGGCAC
>CAIWUD010000295.1 GCA_903915775.1 uncultured Chloroflexota bacterium
AGGTCTTCCTCATCTTCATTACCTGCTTCTTCCCCATCTTGATCAACACCGTCACTGGTGTTGAGGGGGTCGATAACTCACTCCTGAAAGCGGGGCGTGTCTTTGGAGCGAACAAGCTCCAACTGTTCCGCAGCATCATCCTCCCCTTTGCGGCGCCCTTTATCATGTCTGGCCTGCGCATCTCGGCATCACGTGGCCTCGTGACCCTCTACGTCTCGGAGATCTACGGCAGTTCAAACGGTATTGGCAAACTGATGGTACAGGCTCAGAAGACCTTCAACACCGAGTTGGTTTTTGCCGGTCTGCTCTGTCTACTGGCCCTGTCACTAGCCTTCGTCTGGATCTTAGCCTTCATCGAGAAGATGATGACGCCGTGGCGTCAGGAGGTGCACTTCTAATGAGTACGCTAGAGGTCGCACAACCCGGGACGACACCACCTCGAACCATTCCGCTACCAGAACCTTCACTCCTGGGGAAGCTTCGGGCCATCCTGATGGGACCGCTCTTTGTCACACTCGATGTGGGTATCTTCCTGCTGCTCTGGCAGATACTCCAGTCAAACCCCAACTCACCGATCAAGGCGGAGTGGGTGCCACCGCCGAGTGCGATCGCCAGCGCCTTCTGGGAGCTCGTAGCGACCGGCACTCTCTGGCCACACCTCGGTTTCAGTTTGACGAACTACCTCTTGGGGGTGGGGGCCTCGATCATCATTGGTATCCCTGTCGGGATGCTGCTCGGTGCTAATCGAACGGGGCGAACGATTGGGGGGGCCTACGTCTGGGTGCTCTACAGTACGCCTATCGTTGCCATTCAGCCCATCCTGACGATCATCTTCGGCTACCGCGCCGAAGCGAAGATCGTGTTGATCACGCTCATCTCGATCTTTGCCGTCATCGTCAACATGATGGATGGCATGGCGACGATGGATCAATCACTCTTGAAGGCTGGTCGTGTCTTCGGCGCAAGCCGCTTCCAGCTCTTTACCAAGGTGATTGCGCCTGCGCTAACACCCTGGTTGATCAATGGCGCCCGCTACGCCGCTATTCGTGGTCTGATTGGCCTGCTGATCAGCGAGATCTACGGGAGTTTCCTCGGCGTCGGTACGCTGATCATTCGGGCCGCGGAGGAGCAGCGTGCAGCGACATCATACGCAGCCATTGTCGTCATTGTGCTCATGGCGGTCTCTGTTGTAGTGGCGTTCAACTCGCTTGAACGGCTACTCTCGCGCTGGCGAACACCAGTAATCATCTAGTCTGTCGGTTCCAACGTACACCTGGAGCGTGAAAGGGGGTGATGCGGTACGAGCCTGTATCGGGCTTAGGGCATCTGGTGCGATGGGGTGACAAGCCTCTGGGGCAGAGGGCGCGCTACGCCTGTCGTCGATAGCGGCAAGTAGCCATCCAGACCTAGACATGTAGAAGCATTGATACCGTTACATGGAGACTGAAGCATATGGCAAACTTTCGAGTCAACCGACGTCGGTTCATGGGTATTGCCGGTGGCGCCTCTGCCGCGATCGCGACCCTCCTGTCGAGTTGTGGCACCCCTGCTGCTACACCAGCCGCACCGGCTGGTGGTGAGACAGCTGCAACCAGTGGAGCTGGCGGGCGGCTGATCGACGCACCCGAGGGGAAGCCGGAGACGACATCCATCGTGGTTGCCATGGACAACCCGAACTACGCGACACAGGCACAGTACTACATCGCTCGCGACCTCGGCTTCTTCCAGCAGGAGGGCTTCAGCAAGGTCGAGATCCTGACGGCAGACGACACCTTCCTCGGTGTGGTTAGCGGTGACATCACCTTTGCGAACACCGACACCGATATTCTCATCAATGGTGTCGTGAACAATCAGCCGGCCCGCATGATCTGCTGCAACCGTGATCACGAGTGGCAGATTATCGGGCTTGGTTCGGACATCAAGGCGCCTGCCGATCTGATCGGTAAGAAGGTTATCCTCAACGACCCTGGTACACGTGAATGGGCACGGAGCAAGGCCGCGATCTCGCGCTGGTCGAACGGCGAGGTCGATATTGATCGTGACTGCGAAGGTATCACCGTAAGCGGTGGTTCCGACAACTGGAACCAGGCCCTGGTCTCTGGACAGGTCTCGGCATCGATCCAGTACCCACGCCACGTCGAGAGTGTGAAGAAGGCTGGGGGCACGATCCTGCTTGGTGGCTGGAACGAGGTGCCGCAGGAGGCGATGACGGTCAACACCGACTTTGCCGCCAAGAACCCGATCACGGTGCTCAACTACCTGCGTGCAATTCTCAAGGCACGTGCGGTCTGGTGTGATCCAACGCGCAAGGATGAGGTGATCGCGCTCCTCAAGGCGACCAACCAGTTCAACTTCCGTGAGGGCTTCGAGCGCGCCTACTTCGTTGAGCCCGAGCAGTACTCGATCCATGCCGGTTTTGCGATGCAGTCGATGAACTCCTACCTGACCGACCTTGGTTCGTACGGTTTGGTACCGGAAGGCATGCGCTACGAGGCTTTCGCCGATCTCTCCTTCCTGCACAAGGCTCAGAAGCAGATCCTTGGGACGACACTGCCGTCAGCAACGGATCAGAGCTTGCTGACCCTGTACTAACTGGTTTGAGCCATGGGCATCCCCCGCCTCGGCTGTGCCACCAGTACCTTCTGGCGCGGCCGAGGCGGGGAGCGGATCTCGTGTGGAGGGCTACGCCCTCATACGCCCCCCGAGTTGGTCATGTTCGTGTAAACCGTGCTCCAGTCTGGGTCGGTGGTCACCCACCGGTTCAGCGGTGAAAGGTGTAGCGATGCGCCACGACGACCCATTGATTCAACAGGTTCTAGACACCTGGCTCCCGCGGTTTCTCAACGGATCGGGAGCCTTCTTCGACGATGTGCGCTGGACCGTGGAACGCATGCGGAGTTGGGACGACTGGGGCCCAGAGTGGCTGAAGACGGCAGCCGAACGGGAGGCGCTGGCTGAGGAGGCGTGGGCTGCCGGCCATCTCTTCAGCGCTGTACAGCTCTTTGAGAGCGCATGTAACTACTACCATATTGGCTACCATGTCTACACCCGCGATCCCGCAGCACACCACCACGGTATGCACAAGATGATCGCCATTCACGAGCGGATCTTGCCGCTGCTGGAGCCGGCTGTTGAGAAGGTGAAGATACCTTTTGAGCATACCCACCTGTTGGGCCTATTCAGCCGTCCGCGCACTCCGGAACGCCCACCCGTGGTCATCATGATCCCGGGGCTCGACTCGACCAAAGAGAATCGCCACCGTGGGGCTCCTGCCTACCTGAAGCGGGGCATGGCGGTCCTGACGATCGATGGGCCTGGTCAGGGTGAGGTGAGTAGCTATCTCCCCCTGCGTGCCGAGTATGAAGATGCGATCACCGCAACCATCAACTACCTCGAGGTGCGCGGTGATGTTGACGCAACGCACGTTGGCCTGAACGGTGCAAGTCTCGGTGGCTACTATGCCCCCCGTGCCGCCGCCTTCGAACGGCGCGTCACGGCGTGTGTCGGTAACTGTGGTCCATACGACCTGTCGGCATCGTTTGAGCGTATTCCACAGGTAACACGTGAGGCGTTCCAGCAGTATAGCCATGCGCAGAGCATGCAGGAGGCGTTCGAGATTTCGCGCCGTCTGACCTTGCACGGGGTGGCTGAAGAGATTACGTGTCCACTGCTAATCCTCTATGGCGCTCAAGATCCCCTCTTCCCCTGGCAGGATGGTGAGCGCATGGTTGCCGAGGCGCGTGGCCCCAAGCGCTTCGTCAACTATCCTGAAGGGAATCACGCCTTGAACAACATCCCCTACAAGGCGAATACCCTGGCAGCTGATTGGCTAGCTGAACAGCTTGGTGGGCGCACCCGCTAGATCTTGTGGAGTGTTGGCCATGAACCTACAACCGAACCGGCCCGCAGGCTGGATCCACCATAGCTACCGTGAGGTGCTATATCCGTTAAACCAGATTCTCGCCTATCCGGTGGCGGGCTACCCTGATCTCGAACTGCACCTCATCTATAGCGCCGATGGTCTCTACATTCCGGCGCTCGTGCGTAAGCCAATCGGAACTGGTCCCTACCCGGTTGTCGTGGTACTCCATGGCGGTTCTGGTGGCCTTGGCCTTGGCTACCTGACCATGATGCATGCCCGGAACGGTGTTATGCTCGACCGCTTACACGCCGAGGGGTATATGGTTGTGGTCACGGAGGGGCGCATGGAGTATGAGGAGGCCTATGGTCAACCGATGGAGATGCGGCTCGACCACCAGGATATTATCAGCGTCTTTCGCTACCTGCAGCAGAACGCCACAGTTGATCCAGAGCGGATCGGCTTTGTTGGGGTCAGCCATGGTGGCGAGTTGCAGATGAAGGTGATCAGCGAGTTAGGCCGCGGCCCGGCAGCACTTGTACCCATGGAACCGGCGGTTATCGAGTTCCTCGGCCTACGCTACACTGGGGTGCGCAAAGAGTCCAACTTGCAATTCAACGCCCCCCTGCGTGATGACCAGATCGATATGGCGTTGGCTCAGGAGCGGATCGACCCCATCGACCCGAATCTACCGATTCTGATCGTCGGTCGTGATGATGACCATTTGCAAGGGCTCTTCGCCAAGCTCTACGAACTGCTGCAGCAGGCAGGGAAGCGGGTGGATTGGATCAGTTTCGATCACCCGGACCATTCCTACCACTGGGATCAGATCTTGGGTGACGACCCACAGCGTGATGACCCACTCCGTGCAACTGTTGAGCATGTCGTGGCATTCATTAACCAGCACGTACGAGGGAGTGAGCGATGAACGGTCACGACTTTACGAAGATCGCCGAGCAGCTCGATCATGGGCCATACTTCGGCAACATGATCAATACGCCCTACTATGCGGACGCGATCTATCCACGCTTTAGTGGTGCAGAGATGGAGCGGCGTTACCGGCTCACACGCGATAAGATGTCGCGTCTTGGCCTTGACGCACTGATTGTCGGTGGTGCACCAAACCACTGGAGCTATGGCTCCGGAGTGACCTGGCTGAGTGGCCACCGTGAGTGGCACTGCATGGCGGTCTTTATGGTTGTACCACTCGTTGGCGACCCAATGTTTGTCTACTCGATGGGTGGCACGCATGCCGAAGCCACCCGCCGTGCAGTTACCGTCAAGGACGTACGTAACTCCCGTAATGGTAAGTTCATGGAGGTAGTGGCTGACTTCCTACACGAGCGTGGCCTTGAGGCAAAGCGCATCGGTGTAACTGCTGTCGATCCACACTACATGGATTACATGACGGTCAACCAGTGGAACACCCTTGTCAGCCGTGTGCCAGACGCCCAGTTGGTGCGCGTTGGCGATTTTTTCCATGAGTTTCTCCTCCTCAAGAGTCCGGAGGAGCAGGCCTACGTGGCGAAAGCCGGTGATCTCGTAGCGCGTGCACTGGAGGCGATGGTAGCCGCTGCGAAACCGGGCGTCAGCGAGTATGCGTTGAAGGGCGCTGCAGCGGCGGCTATCTTCGAAGGTGGCGGTGAGGTCGACTTCCTGATCATCGGTTCGAGTCCGATGGAGAATCCTGGTATCATCTTCGGCAACCCACGGCCGAGTCGGCGAAAACTTGCGAAGGGCGATATCATCCTGAACGAGTTGGCCGCCAGCTATGAGGGCTACTCAGCGCAGATTGGTGTACCGATCTGCGTCGGTGAACCGTCGGCACAGGTGCGCGAGATGTTCGACACGATTGTCATGCCTGGGTACCGACTCATGGAACAGCAGCTCAAGCCGGGTGGTCTGCTCCTCGAAATTTGGCGTTCCAGTCAATTCTTCCGTGAGCATGGCTACCAGTCGCGGCCCGTCCAACTCCACGGTATCGACCTCGTGAGCCAGTCGCCCCATATCTACACCGAAGAGCTCAAAGCTCATGACTATGAACTGGTGATCAAACCGGGGATGGAGTTAATGCTCGAACCAAACCCGATCACGATCGATGGAACCCTGGGGCTCTTCTTTGGCCACACCTACCTGATTACCGAGACTGGCCATGTGCGTGTCACCGATCGTGTGCCACTGGAACTACTAGTGGCGGAGGCATAACCGTGAAAACCTTTCCGTGGAGTAGTGTCGCACATCGTCTGGACAACCGAGAGGCCTACGGACGCCTGGTCGGCTCACCCTGGTTTCCAGATGCCGAATATGCCACCTTTTCAGCTGCAGAGTTTGAACGTCGCTATGCCGCTACACGGGCGAAGATGGCCCGTCTCGGGATCGACGTGCTCCTGGCCCCCGGTGGTCCACACCACTGGTCGTTTGGGGGCGGTATGCTCTGGCTCTCCGGCCATTGGAATTGGCATGCAGCCGTTGAGTATGTCGTCGTACCCGCCGAGGGTGAACCAGCACTGATCTACTCGCAGGTCGGTGCCCACGTTGAGGCTACCCGGCGTGCCGCCTACCCAACCGTCTACTCAGCACGTGGGGGGAAGTTCAGTGAGACGATCGCTGAGTTCCTGATCAGCCGCGGCTTACAGCAGGCACGGATCGGTATTGCCGAGTCGGATTGGCAGTTCCACGAGTATGTCCCCGTTAACCACGTGGAGAAGCTGTCTGAACTGCTGCCCCAGGCTACCATCGAGCTCATCCCACACTTCTTCCACGAACTGATGTACCTCAAGAGTGCCGAAGAGCGGCTCTTTGTCAAAAAGGCCGGTGATCTCTGTGTGCAGGCGCTGCTCGCGATTCGCGATCGGGCACGTCCTGGGGTGACCGAGTATGAGCTGAAGGCAGCCGCAGCGAAGGCTATTCTGGAGGAGGACGGGATCATCGACTTTCTGATCATCGGCTCAACACCGATGGATCGTCCTGCACAGGTCTTCGGTAACCCTCGTCCGTCACACCGTGTGCTGAAAGAGGGTGATATCATCCTGAATGAGTTGGCTGCTGGCTATCAGGGCTATACGGCGCAGATCGGGATCCCCATCTGTGTTGGTGAGCCGACGCCGCGTGTGCGCCAATTCTTTGATGAGGTGGTGCTGCCCGGTTTCCTGCACATGGAGCGGACGCTCTATCCTGGCGGTACGCTCAAAGCGCTCCAGGAGTCGGGTAAGTTCTTCCGTGACCATGGGGCACAGTCACGACCCATCCTGCTGCACGGTATCGACTTGGTCAGCAACTCACCACACGTCGGCCTCGACGAGTTGAAGGCCTATGAGTATGAGCAGGTGATGAAGCCGGGGGCCTGCCTCATGTTGGAGCCCTGCCCAATTACTGCCGATGGTTGTCTGGGTATGTTCTATGGACATACCTACATCGTCACCGAGGATGGTGCGGAGTGTATGACCAGCATGCCGCACGAACTTCTTGTCGCCCGCTGGTAGCGGGTAGGAGTAGCCGAACGTGAAGGAAGGGGCAACCGACGCGACGGAGACACCGAGCGCAACGGCAGGAGCGCGAGGGGGAGGGATCGGCACCTTCTCCTCGCTCCGCTACCGTAACTACCGCTTACTCTGGATCGGCATCCTGTTCATGAGTGCAGGTCAGTGGGTGCAACAGGTAACGCTCGGCTGGCTGGTCTACGATCTGACCCGTTCGGGTAGCCTACTTGGAGCACTCAATGGGCTACGGAGCCTCCCCTTTCTCCTCGGTGGACCACTCGCTGGCGTGATGGTCGACCGCATTGATCGGCGTCGTCTGCTCATGTGGACGCAGCTCCTGCTCTTCATAACGACGCTGACGGTTGGACTGATGGTCTACCTCCGGGTGCCTGGTATCTGGTACCTATTCGTCTTCACCCTCATCAGTGGTATTGCCTGGTCGATCAACCAGCCGCTGCGTCAGGCCCTGATATCGCTCGTCGTACCGAAGTCTGAACTCATGAATGCCGTGGCGTTGAGCTCAGCCGGTTTTAACATCATGAAGATCGTTGGACCAGCCCTTGCTGGGCTCCTGATCCTCTGGTTTGGTGCGGCTGGCAACTTTCTGGTGCAGGCAACAGCCTACGCGATCGTGTTCATGTCGATCTTTGCCATGCAGATCCCCGCAAGTGAGGCTCGATCACCGCGGGGCTCTGCATGGTCGGATCTGGTTGAGGGGCTGCGCTTTGTCGTGCGTACCCCGATCGTGTTGGCACTGATGATCAGTTCGGTGGTGCTGAGCGTCTTTGGCGTGCCCTACGTTGCCCTGATGCCAGTGTTTCAGGTGGAGGTGCTGGGGGTCGGCCCTGAAGCACTCGGCCTGATGACCGCTGCACCCGGTGTCGGGGCAGTGATCTCGACGCTTACCCTCGCGTCGATTGCCAATCGAGTTGCACGTAAAGGGGTACTCCTGCTCGGTAGCCTGCTCCTCCTCGGCTGTGGACTCGTAGTCTACGCCCAGATGACTCTGCTCGTCCCAGCACTCGCTGCGCTCGTCGTTGTTGGGGGCGCGCAGATCCTCTGCCTGTCGGTGACACTGACCATGATTCAGGTCTCGGTGCCCGATGCATTGCGTGGCCGGGTCATGAGTATTGCGATGATGGATCGTGGCCTGACGCCACTCGGGACGCTCCTCGCAGGGCTGCTCGTCGATAGCATTGGCGCACCGGCGACGGTTACCCTTATGGGTGGGTTGGTGATCGGCCTAACGGTCGTGACGGCTGTGTGTGTACCACCACTGCGCCGCTTCACCCATTGAGGTGTGCGCCGACCCGCTTGCTCGGCTGATAGAACGGCCTGCCGTAGATTGCTCGCAAAATGGTTATGTTTCGAAGCACTGCTTGAGAGGAAGCCATGGTCATTGATAGCCATGCCCACATCATTGTGCCCGAGATTACTCGTGCTGCCGCGCCTGATGAGGCGTGGCGACCGCAGGTGAGTTGGACAGGAAGCGGCACCCTGCTCGAGATCAACGGACGGCAGCAGCGATCCGCTATTCAACCCTTCACCGATATCGACATGATCCTGGAGGCACAAGGGCCGGCCGGTGTCGATCGTATCGTGCTGGCGCCCTGGGTTGGGCTGACGGGGTATGACAAAGATGTCGATGAGGGGATACGTATCAGCCGCATCCAGAATGAAGCGCTAGCACGCATCGCGCAAGAACACGCGGCACGGGTTAGCGTTCTTGGGAATGTTCCACTGCAGGAGCCGGAGGTTGCTGCACGCGAGTTGGCGGAGGTGATGCAGCTACCCGGGATGGTTGGAGTCCAGATTGCCACCCTTGTGCGTGGTGTCTACCTCGGCGATGATCGCTTTCGCCCGTTCTGGGCCGCTGCTGAGGAGCTTGGCGCCCTGGTCTTTATTCATCCGACGATGGGTGGTCTGAGTGTCTCCCCGTTTTCCGAATACTACATGCAGAACAGCGTGGGCAACCCACTCGAGACCGCCATCACCGCAGCGCACATGGTCATGGCGGGGGTAATGGAAGCACACCCGGCACTGAAGGTTCTCCTCGCGCATGGTGGTGGTGCCCTTATGAGTCTCCGGGGGCGCCTGCGCCATGCCCATAGTTTCCAGAAACAGGCACGGGCACGACTGCAAGAGCCCGTAGACGCCTCATTCAAGCGCTTCTCCTACGATACCATCACCCACGATGTTGATCTCCTACGTGCCCTGGTCGACTATGTCGGTGTTGATCAACTGCTGTGTGGCTCTGACTACCCATTCGATATGGGTGCGGCACGGCCGGGCGAGATTGTACGCCAACTCGGGCTGGATCCTGTAGCAGAGGAGAAGATTCTGAGTGGGAATGCCCGCAGAATCATGGGGATCTAGATTCAGATCAGGGTGATCAGCGTACGGCGGGTGCAGCCCTCGGCCTCCCCTAACCCGATCCTGGTGGTGCCAGGGGAAATGGTAACCATGCACGCGTACGGTTGTCTGACCAAGGAGTAGGAAACGTGTCTGAAACCATTAAAGTTGCCGTGCTCGGTACGCGCTTTGGTACGCTAGATATTGAGGCAACTGAACTCGTTGGACTCAATGTAGCCTTCGTTCAAGCAGCAGGGGGCAGCGCTGAGGCTATCCTCGAGGCTGCTGGTGATGCCTCCGTCATCTTGGCTGGATCACCGCCAAAGTTCCCACGCGAACTGCTGCTCCGCCTCCCCATGCTCAAAGCGATCGTTCGCTACGGGGTGGGTGTTGAGACTATCGATCTTGCGGCGGCTCGGGAGTTAGGGATAGTGGTTGTGAATGTGCCGGACTACTGCGCCGAAGAGGTAGCAACCCATACCATGGCGCTCATTCTGGCATGCTGCCGGAAACTACCACAGGCTCAGCGGCTCGTGAGTGCGGGCCGCTGGGAGCTTGCCCCCCTGCGTCCACTCTTCAGCAGTGAAGAGCAGACCCTGGGCATGGTCGGCTTTGGTCGGATTGGGCTTGCAACCGCCCGCAAGGCTCGTGCTTTCGGGTTCCGCATCCTTGTCGCCGATCCATATGCCCAGCCGGATCGCTTGGCTGCCGTCGGTGCTACTGCTGTCGAGTTGCCACAACTGCTCCGTGAAAGTGATGTCGTGAGCTTACACGCACCACTCACCCCGCAGACGCACCATATCATCGGTGCAGCAGCGTTAGCCCAGATGAAGTCGACTGCACTCCTCGTCAATACGAGTCGCGGCGGTTTGATCGACGAACTCGCCCTTGAGGCGGCACTACGCAGTGGAAAGCTCGCCGCTGCAGCCCTCGATGTCTTAGAGCAGGAGCCGATGGCAGCCAATCACCCGCTGTTGCAGGTTGAACAGGCGATCATTACTCCCCACACTGCTTGGTATACCGAGCAGTCAACGGTGCGCATGCGCCAGTACGCCAGTCGTGAAGTGGCCCGCCTGCTACGTGGTGAAGCGCCGCTGCATCCCGTGGTGGGCTAAGGCATGCAGCTATGAATGTAGGGTTATGACTTCCAAACACCACCTAATGTACATCACCCAGCCGGAGGCAGAGGCGCTCATAAGGGCCAACCCAACGGTAGTAATCGCCTGTGGTAGTGTCGAACAGCATGGTCGGCATCTACCCTGTGGGACCGATACCTTTGCCGCTGAGATGATTGCGCTCCGTGTTGCCGAAGCACTCCAGGCACTCTATGTACCCTTTACCCCCCTTGGGGTCACCCCGTTCCACATGAGTTTTGCTGGAACGGTAACGCTCAGCATCGAGACCTTCATGGGCGTGATGGCCGACGTTTGCGAGAGCATGATTCGCCACGGGGTGAAGCGGTTCGTGATCGTGAACTGGCATGAGGGTAACTCGCCATCGATCGGCGTGATCGCTGACCGCATTCAGCAGAAGCATGGCGTCCGCTTTATCGTTGCTAACGCCCACTTTGTTACCCAGCAACTCTTTGGCCAACAGGTTGGCCTAACCCATGGTGGCTTGCTCGAGACTCAAGCCGTGCTCGCGTTCGATCCTCGTCTCGTCCATCTTGAGCGTGGTGACAACCCGTCAGAGAGTGGGCGTGAGCGCAAGATGGATATGTTGCGCCGGCGCCGCGAAGTACATACCGTCGTCAGTGATGTCCGTGAGATCGCACCAACCGGTTGGTACGGCACGCTCGAAGGTGCGGGAGTTGATGCGGCCAAGGCTATGATCGATAACGTTGTGGAGCGTGTCGTTGAACTTGTCCAAGAGTGCATCACCGCCCTTGAGGCCGTGGTGATTGAGTAGTAGGGGAAATGAGACCATGAGTAGTGACGTATTACGCGTAGCATCGATCGGCATTGGGCGTTGGTCGGATGTGCTGGGCAATGCACTGAAGCGCAGCAACAAGATCAAGATGGTCAGTTGCTATACACGCGATGAAGAGAAGCGGAAAGCCTTTGCTGCAAAGTACCAGATCACCGCACACGAGAGCTACGAGGCACTGTTGGCCGATCCAGCGGTCGACGCGGTCTTGGTCACCACGCCAAACTTTGCCCATGCCGATACGATCGAGCAAGCGGCAGCGGCTGGTAAGCATGTCTGGACGGAGAAGCCGATTGCCCATACGATGGAGCATGGGCATCGTATCGGTGAAGCGGTCAAGAAGGCCGGGGTAACCTTCTCAGTTGGACACTCGGCTCGCATGCTCGGTGCCAGCCGCATGATGCGGAAGCTGGTAGAGACGGGGGATGTTGGTCAGATTTCGCTCGTGGAGGGCAACTACTCGAACGAGCGTGGTCTTGAGCTGACACCTGACAAGTGGCGC
>CAIWUD010000296.1 GCA_903915775.1 uncultured Chloroflexota bacterium
ACGGTAGGTTCGCTCATTTTTTGAAGTGCTTGACGCAATCGCGGGTGTAGGTGTATACCCTCCAACAGGTGGACTGATGGAGGTAGGGAAATGACGACTGGAACAATTTACTCGGAACGGATCGACGACGTTATGGTGAAACCTATGACATCATTGTCGATACCGCCGGCATGGCCCCGTTTTCCCGAAGCAAAGCCTCGTTGAAGGAAAGAGGGCGCCTTCTTATGGTTTTGGCTGGGCTTCCAGGTGAACCGCTCAGAGCCCCGACCGTAAGGGAGGGTCTTTCTCTCACTTGCATTTCCCCGCCATCGGTGCTGCAGACAGGGCGGATCACTGCCCCTACATACGTTGGATGGCAGAGGGAGCGTGTGCTGGCGTGTCGAAGAACCCTCCTTTACGGTCGGGGCTCTGAGCAGGCTTTTGAAGTGAGCCAGTGGGAAAGTCGAAGTGCTGCTGCTGGCGATTGAGCGTCAGCTTCGCCGTGGTCAGGTGTTGCTGGAGGTCGGCTGCGGTCATGTCCGTGTCACAGGGCAGGGCGTTGCCTACACGCTGCACCAGCGTGGGAGTCAGGCTGCTGGCTGTCAGCCATGTCAACGACTCGTCATTCAGGCGATCACGGAGCTCCTGCTCCCACAGCACTGCCAAGACATCCTGGCGTGTGCCGCTGGGACGGTATGATAGCTCGTGAACCAGCCATTGCCAACCACATGGCAGACTTCGTTCTGTCCATCCACGCGGGTGCTGGTCTGGTCTGTTGCGACCCACGACCTGGTGGTGAGGCCTGTGCGATGCACGTCCGCCGCTTCATGCACCCAGCTTCCCTCCGGGTCCAGCAGCATCCGCGCCACCGTTCCGGTGCCAATCGTCAGACCGATATCCCGCAGGAAGCGCAGCAGCGCAGGCTGACTGACGTTTGCGCCGTGACCGAGCGCCGGAATGATATTTTGGCTCGTGGGGCAGAAGCCGCCCCGATACCCCGGCGGCAAGGGTGCGGTGAGGGTCGTGTTCGTGCTGGGGACGTACCAGAGCTCACGCACGAAGCGGACAACCTCCACGTTGATCCGCAAGCGCTGTATGATGGAGTCGGTTGTCCCATGGCGCACTGCATCGGAGGGCAAGGTCGCCGGATCCACCACGCAGCGTTCCTCGTGCGTGACGCTCAGGGGTTCGTTCTTTTTCGGCTTGCCCCGAGGCGTACGCGTGCGGCGCTCGGCCTCCGAGGAGTGGCCATGCGGCGCTGGCTTGACTGAGGGCTTGAGATCGGCTTTCCCCGAACCACCCTTCAGGCGCGCAAGCTCGTCACGCAACTCTGTTGGCAGGGAACCCCGCAGCAGCAGCTTCGAGAGCCGCTGCATCCGCCAACGTGGGGAGCAGGCCGGAAAACTGTTGAAGATTGAGACGAGTCAAGGCAAGGGCGGCACGTAACTGCACCCTCTGCCATTCTTCGCTGCCCTCTACCATGCTGGACAACAACACTCCCAACCGTTCGATCAGCTGGCCCATGCGTTGGGACTCACCGAGCATATTGCAGATCCAGATTTTGGCCAGCAACAGCAAGGGTCGATCTTCAATCAGCGCTTCGGGCAGATACGCCAG
>CAIWUD010000297.1 GCA_903915775.1 uncultured Chloroflexota bacterium
AATTTTGCACGTGAACAACGTACCCCGGTGCTGGCACTGTCGCAACTTTCACGTGCAGTGGAGAGCCGTGCTGATCGAGTGCCTCTACTGTCCGATCTCCGTGGATCCGGAAGTATCGAGCAGGATGCATCACAGGTTTGGTTCATCTACCGGGATGAGCTCTACAATAACGAAACTCGCCATCCAGGCACTGCCGAAATCCACGTTGCAAAGCACCGCCACGGAGAAATAGGCATGGTATCTCTTCGCTTCGACCGGAAGACAACACGCTTTCATGCGACGTGACCCTTACCATGTCCAAATCGAACATCTAGGAAGGCCGTTGTGTCGGCAACACTTCTCAAGGGCAGTGTACGACGCGAAGATGATACACATACGTGATCTCCTTGTGTCCAAATTGAACATCTAGGAAGAGCGTAGTGCCAGCAACACTAGCTAGGTGTCGTGTACGATACGAAGGTGACACACATATGTGATCTCCTTCGTGTCCAAATTGAACATTATTTAGGAAGCCCCTAGTCTTAGGGTAATAGCCCGTAAACCTCAGGTGCGTTAGCCATGGGAGCCGTCACGATCGTGCACTCCCCGGAAAAGGGCATACGGATGGGATCTCCTCCTTATGTTCACAGCGAACATCCAGAACAAATCCCTGTGTTGATGCGCTCGCACCTCTATGGTAGAGTATATATGTCCACATTGAACATACTTGAGGCTCCATGACCCCAATTGAACTATTGGTAGTGACATTTTTCGAGCACCCCTGCCTTGCGACACGTGGCGCTGACGGCACAATCTATGTGTCTGTGCGTGACCTTTGCGATGTGGTAGGCCTACGCATGCAGGGCCAACTCCGGCGCCTGCGCGCCGACGAGGATCTGCGCGATGGGCTGCAAACGTTTCGGATCAGTACCGTGGGCGGCCCCCAGGAGATGGAGTTTCTAATCCTCGAGTTTGTTCCGACCTGGATGAGCAGCGTGCAACGGTCGCGAGCCTCTATTACTGTGCGTGAGCGCCTAAAGTACATGAGGCTCTTCGCAATCCGTGAAACTTACAACGCGTTCGCCCGCACTGCGGGCCTGCCGGAGGGTGAGAGCCGTGCGATTGAGGATCTGCGCGACCTAGAGCAGTTTGATGATGCGATGACGGACATTGCGTCACGGCAAAAAGCGATTGAGGAGAGCCAGCAGAAGGCGCGCTCAGCCTGGCGTGAGCTTGATATGCGCGTGCGGGCGCTTGAGGAGAAGGTGGGCGGCGTTATCTCGACGAGCCAGCGAGGTCATATCTACCAGTTCGTGCAAGCTTGGGCCACTGCCCGTGCAGCCCGCGAGCCGGAGGTGAACCGTCGCGAGATCTTTCAGGCATGCTGGGGGGCAATCAAGGCGCGCTATCGTATCTCTAAATATGAACATCTCCCGGCTGAGCAGTATGTAGACTGTATGAACTACATCACGAGCGCCTACCAGCGGCTGACGGGCGAGGCGTTGGTGTTGCCAGAGCAGGATATGCTGGATCTGGAGTAAGGTGATGTCTGGTCTGCATGAGCAGAGTAGGGTTGTTGGCAAACGAATCGCGGTGGCTCGCCAGCGTGCCGGTCTCTCGATTGGTGATCTGGCAACGCGCATTGGCTGGCCGCGTGATACCCTAGTGAACTACGAGCTTGGGCGTCGGGCGATTACGATCGAGCGGCTTCATGTCATTGCCGAGGCATTGCAGGTGTCGCCAGCCATCCTGCTACTAGACGATAATCGCCTTTCTGAGGTAGTTGGGAGTCTTATCGCTAAGCCTGCGCTGCTGTCACATGTTCAGTTTTTTCTTGACACGCTGCAGGATGATGCGCCGAGTGACCCCATGGGCATGCGTTGATGGGAATGGGCTATTTGGGTATAACGGCTTACGCTTGGTTGCCTCGGTCTGGTGCGACGGGTACGTGCCATGTCGGGGGCACAGTTTGTCCAGACTCTGGTCGTTGCCTGGCTGGATCATCCCGATGCGACCTCTGACGACCTGTGTTTTTGATACTCTCAATGTAGTTCTCCCGCACGTTCCGTGAAGCCCGTCGCTAGCAGCGCATCCTGATGCGCCGGAGCGATGGTACTGAGCCAGTTGATCAGCCTTGATCACGGAAAGCGCGGGAGAGCCACTTTTTTTCGATTGACAAATACATCTATTATCGCTTTGAGCCGACGATCAGCACCTGGGTCGATGCCTATTACTTTACGGTGATTACGCTGACGACGATTGGCTACGGCGACATGAGCCCAACCACGCCTTTTACAAAAATCTTTACAACGCTTTATGTGTTTGTTGGGTTAGGTATTATTGCCGGGTTTATCGGCTTGATCAGTGACGCAATTATCGAGGACGCCAGGCAGCGGAGATCGAACCAGCAGGACAAAGATACCGTGGTCGACGCGGGCTGACAGAGCAGGCGCTGGCCGGTTGCCACCGAGACGGTCGATATGACCGACTTCCAGTTCACGCTGAACACCGGCGAGGTCGTCTTCCCGAATAGTGCCGGGATGTGGCCGAACTGGGAACTCAATGAACGCAATGTGGTTGTCGTCTTCGGCGATTTCGGCAACCGGTGTGCCGGTGTAACTCCCAGCCGCTTCTACGTGCGCTGGCTGTTAAGCCTCCACACTGCCGGAACAGCGCTTCCTGGCCATCACAATGCGCCGAACAAGCCCTGCATCTGAATGTCAAAGAAGCGCTCACGCGCTACGCTGCCCACTGCTTTACGCGCACGCGGGTCGTGTCTAAAATAGCACACGCGCCCTCGGATTTGCTAGGCTTTGTAGTAGATCTGCATCGCCGCTACCCGCCCGCGAGGTAGACCCCAGCCGCGATACGCAGCGCCTCCTCCGCCATGCCGAAGAAGTCGCCGCTCGGGAAGATCGACAGCGCGTAGCGCTCGTTGCTGTAGGTATAGAAGCCGAAGCTCCAGCGGTCGCCCGGGCCGAAGTAGCGCAGCCGGCACAGGTGCGTCGGCGTAGTGCGCAGCCGCTCGAGGTACTGCTCGGTGGTCTCCGGCCAGTTTGGCGGCGGCCAGTTCGGGCCGGGCGGCTCGGGCTCGGTATAGGCGTCGACGTAGCAGAAGACCCCGCGGAAGCGGATCTCCAGGCGCGTGTAGTGCCCGGCGAACTCCGCCGCAGCGACCTCATGCAGCCGCGCCTCGGTGCGCCGCTTGATCGTCTCCGGAACCTTTACCCCGCCGCTATCGGGGTCAAGCACCCAGGCGCCGCGTGGCATCGTCGCTCCTCTCATCGCTATCGTCGGGCAAGCCCAGCTCCTCCTTGCTGCCCTGGATGACGTAGTGGAAGTTGCCGGGTCCGAGCCTGTGCATAGCACTGGGCAGAACGAGTGCTTCCGCTACTGCAGCAGGCGTACGAAACCGGCCTGCGCAAAATGATGATCAGTCGTAAGGGCTTCCGTAATGCTCTCGCGCTGCATCACGACGAAACTGGCACAGTCGACCAGGCTCCACGCTTTGTCGGTTCGCTGCGTAAGCAACTGCCACGCCTGCTCATCAAGCGTGGGGTCGATGTGGATCACCTCCACGTATGGACTCGCCTTGACCCCGCTAATGAATTGAATAATCGCGGGGCGATGGATCTGCAAGGGACTGGTCAGGAGCGCGACCAATTCCGTCAGGACATAATTGGTGGTGATCAAGGGATGCCCCTGCTGCCGTGCGGATCGATAGATCTGTGATGCCAGCGCGTGGTACGGCTGGCTTGGATCAACCAGATTGCCCCACCCAGCGGTGTCGGCGAAGATCTTAGGCATCTGACGTCTCGGGAGGCGTTGTGCCGGGTGTGCGCTCAAGCGCGGCCGCTCCCAGATAGCGATCGTGCTGGTCGACCCAGTCGGATCCCCGGCTGTCAAACGCTCCGATGAATTGCTCCAGTGGATCATCTGCCAGTTGCTGGACCGCAGCGACGAGCCATTGGCTTGCGATCGCTTCTGGCGGCTTACCGATCTGGCGGGCGGTTCTACTCAGGATCTCAAAGATGCGATCCGGGATATCAATATGCAGTGTGTGGCTCATAGACAGCCTTTGGTTTCCATACGATTGTCTCTGGACATTGTAGCATGTGGTTGACCGCTGTGAACGAGTGCAGGCTCGTCGCAGGGCATGTGCAAATCGACCCGACCGGTGCGCCGTCGGGCTGATGAACTTTGAAAATTAAATTGGGTAGCTGGCTTACGCAGCCGGAAACGGCCTTAGCAGCCGTCAGGCGCACGCAATCCGTACCCGACTATTTCGTCAACTTTCATAAGCCCTCGGCTACCGGGAGCGAAGGCCGCCTACGCGGCCGCATCCAGCCCGCGCAGGCGGGCTTTGCACGCGGTAGCCGAGCCGTGTACGGCGACGGCGGCCCCGGAGCGCTGACGTTGCTCATGCCCTGAGGCTCGTCGAACTCACCGGTGATCCAAGTTACCCAAGGTTACCCAAGTTTCGGGGTTCTTCCGGGAATCACGAATACGCTGGGTCAGCTGCACGCGAGCTGCGCAGGGCCTTTCCGGGCTTCAGAATAAGGCACACGGGCCTTGGGTAGGTCTATGCTAAATGGTGGTGCGGGCACCAGCGGTCAATGAGGGCCTGAAGCGCCTTGGAGCGACGGCCGCGACGGCGGGGCGGCTCCCAGCGTGGGGGCGGCACCCGGTAGTGGAGCAGCTCGCTGACGGTCCAGACATGGTCGGTGATCCCCGCCGCCATCGCCGGGGTCTGCCGACGACCGTCAACCTTGGGAAGACTGTCATGGGTCGTACAAATATTGTAGACCGTGCCC
>CAIWUD010000298.1 GCA_903915775.1 uncultured Chloroflexota bacterium
CTACTTTCGGCTCTACCCAAACCATCCCGACTATGGCGGACGCCTGGACGTAACCTCTGCACGCGTAGCAGACCAGCCTGTCGCCTCGGGGACTGAACAGCGCGACAGCCTGATCTGGCTGAGTCTACCGGAGCCTCTCGCCCCGGGGGCGACGGCTGTCGCTGAACTCAGCTTTGTTGCGCAGACACCCCGTAATGCAAGTGAGAGTAGTTTCGGGGTATTCAACCAGGAGGCTGGCCTCTGGTCGTTGGCTGGCTTCTACCCGGTGCTGGCCCGCTCCACCCCTGAGCAGGGTTGGGACAGGCGCCTGGTCAGTAGTCGCGGTGACTTTGCCGTGACGAGCACGGCGCTCTACGATGTGACGATCGAACTACCCAACGATTGGCGCTCCATCACCACCGGCGTGCTCGTTGAGCGTGGTCCGGGTACGACCGAAGGGCTTCGCCGTGAACGCTTCGTCAGTGGACCGCAGCGTGAGTTCTACTTGGGGGCAACCTACGGTCTCGAGCAGGCCAGTGAGCTGGTTGATGGGGTACGGATCATCAGCCACTACCAGTCTGGGGATGCCATGGCGGGTAGACGTGCGCTACGAATTGCGGAGCAGGCGCTTCGCCTGTTTAACGCACGTTTTGGTCCCTACCCACTGGCCGAGCTCGAGATCGTACAGGGGGCCATGACCAACTTCTTTGGCATGGAGTACCCGGGAGTCGTCCTGATTGAACAGCAACTCTACCGGCGTGATGGACGTGATCTGGAGACGACCATCGTGCATGAGATTGCCCATCAGTGGTGGTACAGCCTGGTGGGCAACGATGCACAGGGTGAACCTTGGCTTGATGAAGGTCTGGCCAGTTACGCGCAGGTGCTCTACTACGAGGCCTTAGGTAACCCTGTGGCCACCCAGGCCGAACTGGAGGACTTCCGCACCACGTATCGCCAGATTCGTGAGCGGCGTATCGATGCACCGCTTGCCACACCACCCTCACGACTGCGTGCCAGCAACTACGTACCAGTGGTCTACGCGAAAGGCGCGCTCTTCTTCCACGCCCTGCGTGGACGCATCGGCGAAGCGGCATTCACCCGATTCCTGCAAGACTACTACCGTAGTGCGCGCTACCGCGATATCGCCGGCACCGATCTCCTCTTTGCCGCCGAACAGGCTTGTAGCTGTTCACTCAACCGGTTCTACCGCGACTGGGTGCTCACTGCAGCAGCAGTCACGATTCCATAAGCCTGGTTAGGTTTTTTGAGCTACCTGCTACGAGCGCCCCTCGTGCCGGCGCGGCGTGGCGCGGGGAGCCCGTGTGCCCAGCGGCCCAGCGCTGCTCTCCGCCGCTTGGCCACGCTCACTTGTCAGGCTCACGCTCGGCGGCTGTGGTCCGCTACTCTCACTGGTGGCGTTACGGCCTACCTCTTGGGCACGCAACAGTTCGGCTTGCTGTAACAGTTCCGGTGCAGGACGGAAGAAGAACTCCAGCGCCTCACCAAAACGGTCGATACCCGTATAGTGAACCAGTACGAGACTCCCTGCAGGCACGCCACCCGAGGCGAGTAGATCGGCGAGGGGGGCGTCGATCTGTTTGAGCAGCTGCTGACGCAGTGGCCGTGCACCAAAGCGTGGGTCAAAGCTCTTCTTCAGGACATACTCTTTCGCCTCGGGTGTGAACTCAAGCCTGAGCCCCTGGTGGATGTACTGCTCATTGCTCTCGCGTACCATACGGTCGAACACACTGTACAGGACATCACTCGAGAGTGGACGAAAGGCGATGATCTCATCGAGCCGATTGATCCACTCGGGTTGAAACACCTTCTGGAGCGCTTCAAAACCAATCTGGTAGATCTGCTGACCCGTCGCCTCAACATCACGATGGGGAGTACGAAAGCCGATCGTGCGCTGATCGAGGAAGTCAACCATCTCTTTGGCGCCAACGTTCGTTGTATAGATCACAATGCTCTTGTGGAAACTTACCCGCCGACCACCGTTGAGGAGCAGGATCTCCCCATCCTCCATCACCTGGAGTAACAGGTTCCAGAGCTCTGGCTGCCCCTTCTCAATTTCGTCGAAGAGAATGACACTATTCTCTTGCTCAATCAGTTCCGGGTTGAGCAGCGGCTTCTGGTCACGACCAACGTAGCTCGGTGGGGCACCAACGAGGGCACTCACCTCGTGGCCCTGGCTAAAGAGTGAGCAGTCGATCTTCAGAAAGGCCCCTCCGTCCGTACGTAGGAGTTGGGCCAGGGCACGGGCGGTAGCCGTCTTCCCTACCCCGGTTGGACCGAGGAAGAGCAGGGTTGCCCGTGGACGGCGCGGATTGCCAGCTGAGAAGCCAAAACGGGCGCGATTGAGGATGCGAATCACGCTCTCAATGGCCCGTTCCTGGCCGAAGATCTGCTCACGAAGACTCTGCTCAACCAGATCGAGGGGGTTCTGATCACCTCGTACCGCTCGCGTCATGCCTTGGGTCAGTTCACTCATGCTACCCTCATCATTAGGTACTACGACAAGGAGTGAGGAGTGGTACAGTAGAACGTGCTGAACTACCTCAGGCTGAAGTGGATCTGCGCACCTTGTCCAATGGCCAAACCATACTGAGCCATTGTAACATCTGATCGAACCAGTTGCAGACCCCATACTTCGGATATGGTTCCATGTCGGTTGCACTGGGTTGGCCATCTTAGCGCAGACGGGCCAGAGCCGTGGTGATCGCGAGGATCGTGAAGAGGAGCAGGGCGAGCGGGAATCCGCCACCCAGCATGATCAGGCTGAACCATGGGAGTGCGCCGAGAGCATAACAGATGCTCACAGTCAACTGGATCTCACGGCCTCGCTTCAGCTTTGTTGCCCAGTCGCTCAGACGGGTCAAGAGATCTCCAGCCACTGGAGCGAGCAAAAATGCGATGATGAAGCCGAAGAAGCCGGTCATGGCCAGGATCTGCAAGGCGAGAAATGAGATCAGCAGACTGTAGAAGATGGTCAACGTACCGGTGATCAGGAGCTCCCTTACACCAACCTGGTAGTTGACAGGACGCCGAGCGCGCATGCACTCCGGACAGAGTTGGCCAACTACCGCACGGGTGGCACACTCTCCACAGATGGGACGCTCGCAACCGGTGCAGAGCAGCCCAGTCTCACGATCCGGGTGGAGGTAGCAGAATTGGACCTGCGTTTCTGGTTCTGCCAGCTGCTCTGGATCAGGGGTAATGGGCTCTGGAGTTGCTGCCTCCTGTACCTGGATTCCGCCAGGGGCCAGAATCTCGCCGTTGGCGAGTCGTGCCTCGACCTGTTCCAGGACGGCACGGGCGTCGGGGTGGTCTGGATGCAGTACCAGAGCACGCCGCAGATACTCTTGCTTTTCGCGGTAGGGTCGTGCGCTCCCGGCCATGCCGATCCAGGCCTCCACCCGCTCTGGGTCGAGTTCGAGTGCCCGACGGAAGTGGCGGCGGGCGGCGTAGGCGTCTCCGGCGAGCAGTGCTGCCTGGCCTGCACTGACGAGCCGGTTCACCTCATCAACCGTAGCTGTCGTCGATTCCGTCATGCGAAACCTCCCCTGCTACGCTCGCTTGCGTAGTACAAAGAAGTAGTATGGTCCATCGTCGCCGGGGGGAGCGGTGTAGATCTGGCGCAGGAGCGGCTCCCAGAGCAAGTTAGGTGTCACCGGTGGGGCCAGGAGCCAGCGTCCAGTAAGGCGCTTGGTGATCAGCGACGGTGCACCATAGTAGTGACTCAGGTCGAAGAGTTTCAGCGCGGTCGAGCTCAGGTAGGGGCGTACAGCCACAACCGAGAAGCCAGCCCGGGCGAAGCGTTCACTCCACTCCGCACGGCTCAGCGTGTTGAAGTGGTAGGAGATACGATTAAACCAGGTACCGTAGCGGGTGCCATCCAGACCGAGGCGATCGAGCAGCCAACTGCCGAAGAGATCACGGGGGAAGCGATTACCGACTACGGAAGCGACAAAGAGGCCACCTGGGCGTAGAACGCGGGCCGTTTCGGCGAGTGTCTCATCGAGGGGAACGACATGTTCCAGGACGCAGTTGGAGATCGCACTGGCAAATTGGCCGTCGGCGAAGGGCAGGGCTCGCCCATTCGCCACGCTCAGTCCTTGGTAGACGCCACGCCCCAGGGCCTCACGGGTATCGGGGAGGAGCGGGTCGATCCCATAGACCTGTTTGCCCCGGAGGGCGATCTCTACGAAGGTCCCATCACCACTCCCGATATCGACAATCGGCTCAGGTAGTTCAGGGGCCAGTTCTGCGAAGAGGCGCGCTTCAATCGCACGAATCATCGCACGATGGATGGGTAGGGTAAGGAGGTGGGGGCGGAGGTAATCGCTCATGGTCAGTTTGCCCGCAACGTCTCAAAGAGACGCTCATACTCGATAGCGGTTCGTTCTGTGGAGAAGAGGGCTGCAACTTGTTCGCGTGGGCGCTGGTAGCGTTCACGTAACTCGATCACTCGCAGGAGTGCCGCAGCTAGGGCTGCACTGTCACCGATCGGTACCACTTCGCCCATACCAGTCTGGTAGACCGGTTGGCGTACACCAGGGAGAGCACTCGCAACCGAAGGTGTGCCGCAGAGCATCGCTTCGACCTGAACCAGGCCAAACGTCTCGGTTGAGTTGAGCGAGGGAACCACTAGCACATCGAGGTTGGAAAAGAAGGCAGCCATTGCTCGTGCATCCAGCGTTCCCAGGAAGGTCCAGTGTTGGCCAAAGCGGGCAAATGCTGGGGCGAGACGCCGAGCATAGTCTGCCTCACCCAACACCTGCTCGTAGGGGCCAGCAAAGAGGACCTGGGCAGTGGGGTAGCGCTCCAGGATGGCTGGGAGGGCTTGGAGCAGGACCTCGACACCCTTCTCTGCCGCCAGGCGTGCCGCCATCCCGATGACCGGCCCTCGCAGGCTCCAGCGCTCGCGGAAAGCAGTAACCTCTTCGGCGCTGACGTTGGCTACCTCAACCGGCGGTGGGATCACTTCGATCTTCTGGTTGAAGCGGCGCAGGAAGGGCGAGTGGTCGGCAAAGTCTCGCGTGTAGGCGACAATCCGTGTCGCCAGTCTTCCTGCGGCGAGGTTGGCGACATCAACGACCCGGTTGGCAACTCGGTTGAGGAGGCCGGGGGGGAGTTGTAGGTCGCTATGGTAGGTTAGTACCACCGGTTGTCGCTGCAAGCGCCCACGTAGCGCCAGACCAGGTGCGTCGAACTGCGGGAGGTGCAGGCTCATCGCATCGTGCGAAAGGGCGAGCGCGGTCGCAATCCCACCGAAGGTTGGCATAATGACGCCCTTACTCACCCGTGCGACCACTGGTGCACGCACAACACGTACCCCCTCCATCTCCTCCTGCCGGGGTAGGCTCGGGTCGTACTGCGAGGTAAGCACCGTAACCGTATGTCCACGCCGCACCAGCGCTGTAGCTAAGCGCTCGACATAGATCGTCAGGCCACTCGTGTAGGGACGGTAGTAGGTGAGGGCACAGAGGATGCGCATAACAACAGGCCATCCCAGTCATAGAATGAGCCCCGCCGATTGGCAGGGCTCGCACGTGGAGGCGACGGCGGGAATCGAACCCGCGAGTGGCGGTTTTGCAGACCGCTGCATTACCACTTTGCTACGTCGCCATCGCGCCTCTCATTGTAACATAGGGCGACAACTGTCGCAAGGCGCAACTACACCGTGGGTGCGGGCATGAGTTGTCGGAGACTTGAGCGCTCCTCGCAAAGCGAGTACGATCTGGGTATAACAACGGGTCGTACCACTCGAAAGGAGCGCACCATGGATGGATCGTCCCACAGCTGCCTGCACCCTCCCACCCACCCTCGGGTACGCCTGGGCTGAGCTACAGACATGGCATGTTACAGGGACGCAAGGGCTCGTGCCACCACGAACTTCAAGTAGCGTCCCTCTGGGAAGCCCACCGGTACGGGATGGTCGACTGGTTGCCCGGCTTCGTGGATGATCTGCAGCCGCATTTCACTCTGGCTCGCTGCGTCGGCGAGCATACTCCGAAACTGCTCGGGGCTCACTTGGCTGGTACAGCTCGCTGAGATGAGGAGGCCTCCTGGCTCAATGCAGCCCAGGGCCAAGGCGTTGAGCCGGGTGTAGGCGCGGAGTGCGGCATGCATGCTCCGCTTCTGACGGGCAAAACTGGGTGGGTCGAGGATGATCATCTGGAAGCGCTGACCCATCCGGCTGTAGCGTTCGAGTAGGGGAAAGCAATCCTCGGTCACAAAGCGGTGGCGTGACGCATCAAACCGATTGAGGGTGAGATTGGTCGCTGCCGCCTCTGCAAGCCCCCGCCCGATATCAGCGCTGATGACCTGAGTTGCGCCCCCGCGCAGCGCATAGAGCGAAAAGGCACCCGTGTAGGCGAAGCAGTTCAGGACGCTACACCCGCCGGCTAACGCCTCTGTGCTGCGCCGATTCTCGCGCTGGTCGAGAAAGAGCCCCGTCTTCTGCCCATGGGAGAGATTGGCCTGTAGGTAGAGCCCATGCTCCTGTACAACAAGGTCCTCGGGCGGCGCCTCCCCCCAGAGGATGCGCGTGCGTCGTGCCCCTTCGCCCTCATGCTCGTCATACTCGCGGAGGAGTATCCCGCGCAGGTCGTGGTCGCAGGCCCGTAGTGCGGGCACGATCAGCGGGATTACCACCTTCAAGCTCTCGGCGTAGCTCTGGATCACTGCGTAGTCGCCGTAGCGATCAACGACGAGCCCGGGTATGCCATCACCCTCGCCATAGATCCAGCGGTATGCGCTGGTGCTTCCCGACTGGCGCAAGGTCGCCCGTAGCTCCCATGCCTCCCAGACGCGTTCGGCAAACCAGGCCTGATCTGGTACGGCCTTGCTACTGAAGAGGCGCACGGCGATCGCGCTCTGTGCATCCCAGAGCCCGTATGCTACGAGCGATCCGGCACGTACCCGTACCCACTGACCAGAGCGGAGCTCTTGCCCTCCACGTACGTGGTTACGGTAGATCCAGGGGTGTCCCTGGGCAAGCCTACCCCGGATCGCCGGGTCGATCTGTAGATCAGCTACGGTCATGATTCTATGGGTGGTGTGGAAGGTTGCACCCCTCAGAGGGTTTCGCGTGACACGCTCCCCGGGAGCGCGGGCGGCTCGCCCGCAACGGTACGACGCGGTGCACACGGGCCACGGATCGTACCGGGAACTTCCCCCAGGCTCCCATGAGCTGCTCTGCGGTGGTTCGGGCCTTGGCACGCTCGCACAGCGCATGGCGATGCACGGGAATGCCCTTTCTCGAACTCGTGAAACCCCCTGAGAGGCTTGCATCCTCCATAATTAAAGATTGGTACCCGCGCAGGCCTCTCCTAGGAGCGTACGGGCAACCCCCCGGGGTCGCCCTGCGAGCTCAGATCGTTGCACCACTTGGCACGAGCCGATCCTGTGGGAAGGCTTGCTCACTGCTCCGCGAGCGGATCACGACATTGCGACCCACCACGACCCCAGCGGGGACGTGTGCCTGCAACCCCACGAGGGTGAGACCAGAGTTCAGCCGTTCAGGTTGCTCATAGTTGGGTGTTGTCGTCTCTCCCTCACCAACTTGTGCCCCGGCACCGACCCGCGCACCCTCATCGATGATACAGCGATCCACTACAGCATCAGGGCCGATCCAAGCGTCACCCATTACGATTGCGTCGCGCACCACGGCCCCGGGTGCCACATAGACCCCCGGCGAGATCACCGAGCGCATGACGGTTCCATGGATACGGGATCCATCGCTGAGCAGGCTATGCTCAATCCGTGCCGCTGCACCGATCTCAACCCCCGGGCGGTCGGCACTGGTCGTGTGAATGACCCACTCAGGATCGTAGAGATCGAGGGCTGGCGATTCGGCAAGGAGGGCGAGGTTGGCATCGTAGTAGGCCTGGATCGTTCCAACATCGGCCCAGTAACCGTGAAAGTGGTAGCCAAAGGTTTGGCACTGGTTCACTGCGTGCGGTAGGATGTGACGCCCAAAATCCTGCTCGTTACCACTGCGCAGCAGATCGAGCAAAAACTGCTTACGGAAGACGTAGATGCCCATGGAGGCTAAGCTTGAGCGGGCACGTCGCGGCTTCTCCTCAAAACGATCGACGCGCCCATCACCACCCATGGCGACAATCCCGTAGCGCCGGGAGTCGTGGGGGTTGACACTATGTACGGCCATCGTTATATCGGCGCCCCGCTCTTCGTGCAGTGCAAGGAGGGGAGTATAGTTCATCTTGTAGACGTGATCGCCGGCGAGGACAAGCACCGCGTCAATCGTCTGCTCTTCGATCAGATCAAGGTTGTAGCGTACTGCATCAGCGGTACCGCGCTGCCATCCACCACCGTCGGGCGTTGGCGATGGGTGGAGGATGCGCAGCCCGCCCTGGGCACGGTCGAGATCCCATGGACGTCCGACCCCCAGGTGGGCATGGAGTGAGCGTGGGCGGTACTGGGTGAGGACGCCAACGTTGTAGATTCCTGAGTTGACACAGTTGGAGAGGGTGAAATCGATGATGCGATACTTCCCGGCAAAGGGTACCGCTGCCTCGGTACGCTCGGCAGTCAATACTGAGAGTGCAGGCGAGTCACCACCGGCGAGAATCAGTGCGAGTGTGCGTAACATAGCTCAATCCTGGCTGAATAGAGGCCAACCACTAGATCGTCTCTCCCGATCCGACCGCCCCCTCCGGAAAGTCACCCTCATCACGGTCAGCATTGATCACGACATTGCGCCCAATGCTGATCCCCGGTGGAATGTGGGTGCCCTTCCCAACCACGGTGACACCCGTGTTGATCTTATCCGGTTGCAGTTTGTTGGCAATACCGAGGTCGTCACCATCGCCTAGCCGCGCTCCAGCCCCGATCACCACCTGCTTATCCACGATCACGCGATCGAGGATCGCCCCTGGGCCGATCCAGGTATCGTTCATAATCACACTATCGCGCACAATCGCCCCTGGTGAGACGTAGACGCCCGGTGAGAGCACGGAGTGCTCAACGGTGCCGCGAATGGTGCAGCCGTTACAGACAATCGCTCGGTTGACCTGCGCCTGGGGCCCGATCTTGGCCGGTGGCCGCTCTTCACTGCGGGTGAGGATGCGCCAATCTAGATCGTAAAGATCGAAGTCAAGCTCAGGATCGAGGAGCTGCATGCTCGTCTCCCAGTAGGACTGAATCGTCCCCACGTCGACCCAGTAGCCATGGAAGCGGTGAGCAAAGACGCGATCCTCAGCCACCATCGCGGGAATCACATTCTTGCCAAAGTCGATCCGCGGCCGATCGTCGCTCCCCTCCGCGAGCCGTTCGAGGAGTTTGTCGCTGTTGAAGACGTAGATACCCATGGAGGCCAGGGTCCCCTTGTCACGGTTCCGCGGCTTCTCGGTGAACTCAACGATACGATCACGCTCGTCGACCGTCATGATCCCGAAACGGTCACTCTCCTCGACCGGTACCTCCATCACCGCAACGGTCAGATCGGCCTGGTTACGCCGGTGCGTCTCAAGGATCAAACTGTAGTCCATTTTGTAGATGTGATCCCCCGAGAGGATCAGCACCAGGTCGGCTCGGTGATCCGTGATGAACGAGCGGTTCTGGTAGATCGCATCGGACGTGCCTCGGTACCAACTCTGGTCGTTCCGACCCTGGTAGGGCTGGAGCAGACGAACCCCACCACGGTTGCGATCGAGATCCCATGGCTTCCCAATCCCAATATGGTCGTTCAGCGAGTGGGGTCGGTACTGGGTTAAGACCGCAACGTCGAAGATGCCCGAGTTGACGCAGTTGGAGAGCGTGAAGTCGATAATCCGATACTTCCCAGCGAATGGAACCGATGGTTTGGCACGCTTTTCGGAAAGTACACTCAGGCGGGTGCCCTCGCCGCCCGCCATGATCATTGCGACAACCCGCATATGCTTCCTTCCTACGCTGGTGATTGGCTGCCGAGGATTATACCCCTACACAAGATCAGTTGCAATGCCTATGGGGCAAGCTTCGTGGAGGAAGCTCATGTTTTACCCGCAGGGCAGTTCCGCTCTAACCAGATAATCCCGCCCAGCCCGACAAGTGCCACTACCCCGCCGACGAGGTACGCTTCGATAACCCTGGCCTGGGTTAGATAGATCCCGATCAGCCCGCAACCCCCCGCAATGAGGTAGCATGTCATGACTGCTTCACGCTTGGTCATGCCTAGGTGGTGGAGCCGGTGGGAAAGATGATCCTTGCCCGCCGTGGTGAAGGGGTTGACCCCGCGCCGTAGGCGGGAGACACAGACCAGACATGTATCGAAGAGTGGCAGCGCCAAGACGCAGAGTGGGATCATCCAGGTGACGAGCGTGGTGTTGCCGAGGAAGCGTAGTTTAATGGCGAGGGCCGCTAGGATAAAGCCGATGAAGAGGCTGCCAGTATCGCCCATGAAGATCGTTGCCGGGTTGAGGTTGTAGCGCAGGAAGCCAATACATGCCCCGAGGAGTGCCGCGGCCATTGCGCCTACCAGGAACTGGCGCGGTTCGTTCATTGCCGCCAGGAGCAGAAAGAAGGCCGCAGCAATGCTGGCCACTCCTCCCGAGAGCCCATCCATGTTGTCCAGAAAGTTGATTGCGTTGGTGATCCCAATAACCCAGATCAGGGTGATGAGCCAGTTGAGCCACGGCTGCCCAAAGAGTTGGATCTGCACATCGCCCAGGAGGAGAGTGATCCCGGCTAGGAGTTGCCCACCCAGCTTGATCCTTGCATGCAGCCCCCAGCGATCGTCGGCCAGACCAAAGAGTGAGACCAGCGTTGCCCCAATCAGGATGGCAACCAGTTCGCGCACGTAGGCCCGATCGCCGAAGATGAGCAGCGCAATGACAAAACCACCGTAGATCGCCGCACCGCCCAGGAGTGGCACCGGCTGCAGATGGAGATCTCGTGCACGTGGTACGGCAACAACCCCAACTCGTATGGCTACCCGCCGTACGAGAGGGGTGGCTAGGAGGGCAAAGGTCAGGGCAACGAGCGCGATCAGGGCGATGTGCAGCATGTGCTAACGACCTCGTGCCTGCTCGAGGAGCGTGATCAGGTACTCCACCTCGGAGAGTGACTGCTCACTCCCTGACTGGTTACGTAGGAGTGCGGCCATGCGTTGCGCCTCAACGATCGCCTCGTCGTGGCGCAAGGTGTCGCTCAAGACCAGGGCATAGTTGCGGCTGTAGATCGGGTTGGTCGGTTCGAGCGCTGTTGCCTGTCGGTACGCCTCGACGGCTCCATCGGCTTCACCGGCTCGTGCTGCGAGGATCCCGACGACCGCATGGAGTAGGGCTAGTTCTTGCTGTTGACTTGCGGTAGGCACCTGTTTTTCCAGCGCTGCCGTACGGGTAGCAATATGGGCGGTATAGGCTTCGCGTAGGCGTACGATCAGATCGGGCCGACCAGCGAGGGCAGTGGCGATCGTCTCGATCGAGCCA
>CAIWUD010000299.1 GCA_903915775.1 uncultured Chloroflexota bacterium
ACCACGTGGCCTGGTGCATACGCTTCGCGCAGCGAGCCAACCGCGCTGACGGAGATGAGGTAGCGGACACCCAACTGCTTAAAGGCATGAATGTTCGCCCGTGCAGGCACCTCGGAAGGATTGAGACGGTGGCCACGCCCGTGGCGTGGGAGGAACGCGACGCGCTGATTACCCAGGGTACCGATGATCATGCTGTCGCTTGGGTCGCCATACGGTGTCGTGAGGAGTAGCTCCTCGACCTCCGTGAGTCCTGCCATGGCGTAGAGCCCACTGCCGCCAATGACCCCAATCGTTGCCTCAGGCATCACTGCTCCTTTGCTGCTCGGTTGACGAAACATCTTGCGTGTACGGTTCCCCCGGGGTGTTGGGGCGGTTCGCGAAAGTGTCTCCTCCACAAACAACCTACCCTAACCTCGGCCCCACCAGGGAGCAGCGTGAACAGCCACTGCCGTACAAGAACTTCTGTCGCTCCTATGAGTATAGCCGATCTTTGCACCCGTCCTGTGGTATAGTGCAGCGTATCGGCGCCGACTTGGGCGGGTCGTACCCTTCCAGTCGTTTGCGGTCTGGCCATACCAACATCCATCGTAGCTGAAAGTTGAGGAACGGGAATGCCCCTGAGCGATACGGTACGTGCTTTTCTCGACTCTCCCCGCTTTGCTGTCCTTGGCACCGTTCAGGCTGATGGTACCCCCCATCTGACCGTCATGTGGTATATGCTTGAGGGCGATGAGATCATGATGAATACGACCGCCGATCGTGTCAAGGCGGTCAATCTCCGTCGTGATCCACGGGTTGCGCTCTGCATTGAGGATGCTCATCGTTACGTGACCATCTACGGCTCGGTGCACCTGATTGATGATCAGGCCATTGCGCATGCTGATATCTATCGTCTCGCTCTGCACTACACCAACCCCACTACGGCTGAGCGGATGGTACGTGAGCAGTTCAGCCAGCAGCAGCGTCTGACGCTGCGCATGCAGATTGAGCGCGTGGTGAATCATCTCTGAAGCGGCTATGCTACAATAGCCGCGTGATCGTACCCGCCCCGTCTGCGGAAAGTGAACGCTGCTCTATGAAACATCCTCTGCTGCGTACTGCTGCTCTGCTCTTGCTCCTCCTCCCGGTTCTTATTGGTGGCTCCACAGTTCGGGCTGCTACACCGACGCCTACCCCCACCCCTCAGTCAGCCGCCTCGCTTGCTGTTGCCCGTGGCAGTGTCACCCAGCGACCCTACGTGGTCATGTTCGATAACCACCCCAAAGCCTTTCCCCAAACTGGTCTGAATAGAGCTCCGATCGTCTTCGAGGCGCTCGCGGAGTTTGGGATTACGCGCTACATGGCAGTGTTTGTTCCCGGGATCAGCCCCGATCTACGCACCATTGGCCCGGTACGAAGCGCTCGCTCCTACTTTGTGGAGTATGCGAAGGGGTTACGTGGAGTCTACGTCCACGCCGGTGGTTCACCTGAATCCCTCACTCTCGCCCGAACCTCAATTGAGTTGATCGACATGGATGCGCTGCGGCGCGATGCTAGCAGCTCCTTCCGCCGTTCCACGGATCGAGCAGCCCCCCATAATCTTTACACCTCGACTGCTCAGATTGCCGCTTTCGCAGCGAAGCAGCCGGCAAAAGCGGCTGATCTGAGTGAGATAGGCTTTCTCTTCAAGTCCGATGCACCGCTGAGTCGTCGTCCCCAGAATCAGCAGCTGCGCTACCACTTCATCTACCGTGAAGC
>CAIWUD010000300.1 GCA_903915775.1 uncultured Chloroflexota bacterium
TGGAGGGCTGTGCCCTCCACACCTCCCGCATGCTCGTCAAGCTGATAGGGAACATGCCTTACCCCAAACGTGAACAGGTACCGCAGCGTGTAGCTGTCCACATGTTTCCTGGCGGAACCAAGGCTGGGTTGACTGTTTGTGGAGGGCTGTGCCCTCACCGAGCGCCTGCACGGTGAACAGCTCCAGCAGTATCACGGGAGGTGCGGAGAAGGGGTTACACGGTTGCGTTCATGATCAGTAGTGGTTCGCCTAGGCAAGCTGCAAAACTACCCAACTGGCGCAACCGAGATGGAGCCGTACCTTGGGGGATGGGTTCACACCTCAAACGCCTCCTTGTTCAAGTCACCAACCCTGAACGCGCAACTCAAGACAGCACGATGCTCATCTGTTTCGACCCCACGACCCAACAAGGCTGCGGTGCCCGGCACTCCCAGGCAACCCGCTTCTGCCCCCAGTGCGGACAGAACCTTGCCCGTGCGCTCTCCGTACACGATCACGGAGCGTTGATCGGCCCCTACCAAGTTGATGACCTGATCGGCTACGGTGGCTTTGGGGTCGTCTACCTAGCTCAGGATACCCAGCATCACCCATCGCGGCTCGTCGCGCTGAAAGAGGTCTTCGATGCTCGGCGCATCCAGAGTCTCCGTGACGAATTCTCCGTGCTGCAGCAGTTGAGCCATCCACACCTCCCCGCCTACTACGATGTCTTCGAGCATCAGGGGTACGGTTACCTGGTGATGGAGTATGTACCAGGACAGAACCTCGCCGATGTCCTGCGCCAACAAGCAGGGCTACTCCTGGAGAGCCAGGTGCTGGGCTACGCCATCCAGCTCTGCGATGCACTGAGCTACCTCCACAGCCAACAGCCACCCATCATCCATCGCGACATCAAGCCGGCGAATATCCGCATCACCCCCGCAGGGCTGATCAAACTCGTGGACTTCGGGTTGCTCAAGCAGGGGAGTGGGTTGACGCGCGACTCACGGCGAGCCGTGACCCCAGGCTACGCCCCCCTTGAGCAGTATGCTGGCGGCGGGAGCACCGATGCGCGGACGGACCTCTACAGCCTTGGGGCAACCCTCTACCAGTTGCTCACGGGGGTCGAGCCGGATGATGCCCTGGATCGCGTGAGCAGTCCACAAGATCCACTACGACCACCGCAGATGCTCAACGGAGCGATCAGTAGTCATGTGAACACGGCGTTACTAGCCGCACTCGCCCTCCATGCGCAGGATCGCCCGAGTGAGGTAGCCCGCTTCAAACGGGAACTGCTCGGGAGTGGGGGCCCATGTGCAGCAGGGGGAACCAATCCTCCGCTAGCGGCTCCACCACTACCAGCAGCGCCTGGACAGCAGCCACCGCCTGGAGCAGTGCCAGGTACGGCGTCTCCGCGGCCAGCACCACCAAAACCGCACTCCTTCCGAAGTCTGGTTGCCATCGTTGTGGTTGGGCTTCTGGTAGTAACGCTAGCCATTGTTGCAGCAGCACAGAATCGGTTCGGTCTCACGGAGGGAGTAGATCAAACCTTGGTACCAGTGCCTGCTTTCGTACATGTTCCTGCCGGCCCCTTCCTAATGGGCAGCAGCAGTACCGATGCAATGGCTTTCGACGGTGAAAAGCCTCAGCATAGGCTCACGCTACCTGACTACTGGATCGGCAAGACCGAGGTAACGAACGCCCAGTTCCGCCCTTTTGTTGAGGGTGACGGCTATAGCAACCGGGCCTACTGGACCGAAGCCGGCTGGCAGTGGCGCGAGCAGAATGGCATTGTCCAGCCTGGGTACTGGGGCGACTCAATGTTCAACGGCGACAATCAGCCGGTCGTCGGGGTAAGCTGGTTCGAGGCGGTGGCCTACTGCCGCTGGCTGAGCGCACAGACTGGCCGCGAGTTCCGCTTGCCCAGCGAGGCCGAGTGGGAGAAGGCCGCCCGTGGGCCCGATGGCCAGATCTGGCCCTGGGGCAGTGTATGGGACGCGGCAAAGCTCCACAATGGGCAAAGCGTAGGCCGTACCACGACTGTTGGCCAATACCCCGCCGGGGCCAGCCCCTACGGTGCACTCGACATGGCTGGCAATGTCTCCGAGTGGACCGCAACCGAGTGGGGCAAGAGCTACCCCTACCAGGTAGAGGATGAGTGGAGTCTGGCGTATCTCAGTGGTGAGCATCGTCGCATGCTCCGCGGCGGGTTGTGGTACAGCACGGAGCAGTACACACGCGGGGCGTTCCGCTTCACCTACCACTTCCCACACTTCCGCACCTACTACCTCGGCTTGCGGGTCGCTACTCCGTAACTGTTCATGCTACCCCTGTCGGAACCGAGGTTAGGTTAGTTTTTTTGTGGAGAGCTGCGCCCCCACGCCTCCCGCACGCTGGTCACGCTACCCTGGGATCACCGAGCGCCTGCTCGGTGATGGTGGGAACGGCGCGCGTTTGGGCTAAGCCAACGGTAGGGCAACCACCGGGGGTGCCCATACGGGGAGCACCACGCGGGCGAGATACAGCCCCCCGTGGCTGCCCTGCCCCCGTGCTGGCGGGAACGGCCCACGTTTGGAGCAGTCCGCAAACTGCCCCAACGCCCCCTCGTACCTTTTCTGGTAGAATGGGCCGTCGGGCTTCCAAGTTGCCCGACTACACATTGGAGCAAGCATCATGGTTTTTCCGCTCCACGGCGTTCTCCCCCCTCCTGCCGTCCGCACCCACTAGGGCGGGACGGCAACCCTCATCGTAGCGCAGCTCGACTGCGCTAGCTTTGCGCTACCCATCCCGCCCTCGCTCGCACCGGACACCCGCTGAGTGAGGAAAGGATCGGCTTTCTATGCGTACCACCCCTCTGTTCCGCGCCAAGCAGAATGGTGGCAGCCTCATTGTGGCTGCCGCCCTGCTCTGGGGCACCGTCGGCGTCACCACCCA
>CAIWUD010000301.1 GCA_903915775.1 uncultured Chloroflexota bacterium
CAAACTTGCCAAAGGTGCGGGTTTCCCCACGCAACTGCGCTGATGACGTTACACGCGGCGTTGGCAGCTTCCAGGGTACGCCTGAGTGCATCGGCCTGCGCAGGCGTCGGCAGCAGCTTCAGTGGTGCGGTGAGTTTCATATATAGAATGATAGCATATGCGTGCGGATTGTGCAACTCAGGGCTAAAGCCGCTAAAGCGGGGACGTTCCTCCCAGCGCTAAAGCTGCTGGGCTTCCCGCCCTGAAGGGTAAACATCCGTGAATCAGGTCCCGCATGGCAGCAGAACGACAGTTGCCCAGGCTGCTGTCACCCAGAGCAACAGAGCGAAATCACCGCCAGAGCCCATCCTGCTGAGGTCCTGACACGATACCCGTCTCTCGCGTCATGCTAACTGTGCGCAAGTCGCAGACGAATCGCTAAGCCCTTGGGCTTGGAAGCGGTCACGAAGCCATTCGGACTTCCACTACGTCCACCCGCGTCCACCGAAACCTGCTGGAGGAGCTACCGTTTGGCTCTATGAGCCCCATGCCAAGGCGGTCCGGAAATCGCTCTCGTTTCACCATTGCCATAGATGAGCAGACGAGCATCGGCATATCGGCACCATGCTACAATACGGCAGCATCAACACGGGAGGCCCTGATGACCCTCACGCTTGAGCGTCCGGTGGTACCGATCACCATCAATCAGCAGGGAGTAGCCCTGGTGACGGGCACGCGTGTGCCCATCGACACCGTGATCACGGCCTTTCGGCAGGGCGATACGCCCGAAGAGATCGCCCAGCATTTTCCCACCGTCACCGTGGCTGATGCCTATGCGGTCATTGCCTACTACCTTCAGCACCAGGCAGAAATTGAAGCGTACCTGGCCGAGCGACAACAACGACGGGATGCCCTCCGTACAACGACCGAACGAGAACCCCTTGACCCGCACGGCCTGCGGGCACGCCTGCTTGCTCGCCATGCCTCAGCTGCACCATCGCCATGAGGCTGCTCGCTGACGAGAACTTCCACCGGTCGATTACCCATGAGTTGCTGCACCAACCACCAACATCCGGGCTTGGATCTGGTACGTGTGCAAGATGTTGGACTCGCTGGCGTTGACGACCCCGCGGTACTGGCCTGGGCCGCAGCCGAGGATCGTGTGGTGGTAACACACGATGCAGAGACACTGATCGCGGTGGCGTACGAACGGGTGCGTGCCGGGTTAGCGATGCCGGGCGTGATCGAGGTCAGCCAGGAGGCGCCGATCGGCGCCGTCATTGCGGATCTGCTGTTGCTTATTGGCGCAAGCCGCCCAGATGAGTGGGCAGGACAGGTGCTCTACGTGCCTCTGTAGCAACACCTACGCCGGCCAGCGGATGCGTGAGTACCAGCGCGGCAAGTGTCAGCACGGTCACGGGAGCTAGCCGCTGACGCAGAGGCTTGGCAAAGGGACGCCAGGAAGGACGCCAGGAGGGAGAGTTGCGGGGGAAGATCGCCCTGATCGAGCAGTTGCTGGCCGCAGGGAGTACCTGGCAACTCATCACGCAAGCAACCGGGTTAACACCGGAGCGCTTTGCTGCGCTCAAGGCTGAGCGAGAACGCCTGACCGCAGCGCCGCCGTCGTCGTCGCCCTCTCCGTCTGCCACGGAAGCATAAGGTGATCTGATGAAGACCTTTGCCGAAGAATTGCTGCAGGAAGGGGAGCGTGCGGGCTTACAGAAGGGGTTAGCAAAGGGACGGGAAGAGGGGGAGCGTAGAGGCTTGACAAAGGGACGCCAGGAAGGACGCCGGGAGAGGCTCACGAAGATCTACAATCGCTTCCACGACCGCAGCGAGCGCAGCGCAGACATCAGCGAACTGCGGCGCCTCCACGTTGCCATGGACAACGCCGTCGCTGCGACCTACGGCTAGAGCGACCTCGAACTGGGGCACAGCTTCCACGAGACGAAGCAGGGATTGCGCTACACCATCAGCGAAGGGGCACGGCGCACGATCCTCGATCGGCTGCTGCAGCTGAACCAGGAGCGCCACGCGGCGAGCGAAGGGGTATCCAGGGGGGGCAGGGTTCAGGGGGTAAGGGGTCAGCAGCGAAGCGAACCGGAGCGAAGCGAACCGGGGCGAGCGGTGAGGGCGCAGGGGGGGTAGCAAACCAGGCACTGCCCCTCGACACCCCAGACCCAGGTTAGCGGGTTTAGGGGTCAGGGGGTAGGGTTCAGGGAGCAGAAGTGAGTAAGGGGTCAGGAGCAAGTAAGGGGTCAGTGTCTAGGGGTCAGGGAGCAGCAGCGAGTAAGGGGTCAGGAGCAAGTAAGGGGTCAGGGGGTAGGGGTCAGGGTAGAGCCGAACCAGTCGTTGCCTCTCCACACCCTCCACCCTCCACCCTCAACACCCTACGCCCTACGCCGCTCGGCAAGGAATGTATGGTGTGCTGGCCGACAGGATATAATAGGAAGAGATCAATCCGAGAGGAGCATAACCAGTGAGCGAGATTGTCGAAGTTGATGCACGAGGGACCATTCAGCTGCCACGCGATCTCCTGGCCACAGTCAAGCCGCACACCCGCTTCGTGCTCGACGTAGAGGGGGAGACGATCGTCCTGCGCCCCATCACCACCCTACCATTCTGGCAAGTCGCCACGCCGCAAGAGCGGGCAGATGCAGCACGGCAGTGGGCTGCGCTTGAGCGCCCAGCTGCGCCGCCTATTCCTGACGAAGCGCTCCATCGTCACCAGATGTACGACTGATGGCAGCCTATCTGGTCGATACCAATATCTGGTTGCGTGCCGTGCAGCGCGAATCGCCCCACCATGCGCTTGCCGTCAATGCCTTAGCGGCACTGCTTACCCGCGGTGAAGTCATCGGTCTGGTGGCGCAAAACCTGATCGAGTTCTGGTCTGTAGCAAGCCGTCCAAGCGCAGCCAATGGTCTCGGTTGGCCAGTCGCTACCGTGCTGCAGGAGATCGATCGGCTCCTCACTCAGTTTCCACTGCTCGAAGAGACCCCAGCACTCTTTACACACTGGCGCCACCTCGTCACTACTCACCAGATCATCGGCAGGCGCGCGTCCACGACGCACGGCTAGTTGCAGCAATGCTTGCCCATGGGGTTACCCACCTGTTGACCTTCAATGGCGATGACTTCCGGGCATTCAACGAGATCGTCGTGGTTTCCCCTACCGATGTGGCGGAGTACGGTGTACAAGGAGCGTTGCGATGAGGGAGCCGATGATCGCGATCGAGTTTCAGGCACACGTCAAAGACGGCACCATTGAAGTTCCCCTGGAGTACCGTGATCAGCTTCCTGGCACGGTACGAGTCATTATTTTACGAACCGAGGTGTCGAAGGCGAGGAACATTATCGAACGCATGCTTAAACATCCCATCCAAGATCCCGCGTTTACGCCATTGCACCGTGATGAGATGTATCATCGCCAAGGGTAGCAGTAGATCGCATATCTCTCTCCCGTAGAGTGTACATCCATGACCGAAATCATACCCCATACGCCCGCATTCATCGACACGAATATCTAGTTGTATGCGTTTATTTCGTATCCTCTCCAAAACCTCTAGATATGCTACAGTGGCCGTAATCATGTTACCGATGCTGTGGAAGGGGTATCCGGTGGATCATCAGGAAGCACTGGCGGCAATTGAGCGTGATAATGAGCTTCTCAGCGGTGCGTGGGTCTTTCGTGGAACACGCGTGCCGGTAGCGGCGCTGTTCGAAAACCTGCGTGATGGTGCAACCATCGACCAGTTTCTTGAGTGGTTTCCGGGAGTGACCCGTGCGCAAGTCGAAGCAGTGCTGGAATATGAGATGCAGCACTTCGCGGCGACTGCATGAAGATCCTCTTCGATCAGGGAACACCGGTACCACTGCGCCGAGCAATGCCATCAGGCAGTGTGACGACCGTCTACGAACAGGGATGGTCGACGTTGCGCAATGGTGAGAGCTACTGGCGGGCGCAGCAATGTGCAGGCAAACTGGCGTTGCTCCACCGCACGGCTCGTCGCACCACTGGCGAGTGCCAAACTGACGATGATGTGGTTGCGTGCCGCACTCGTCTGAGGCCCTCACCCTCGCCACAATTGACCGACATCCTCCCGCAGAGCGTCACATCGCGCCGATACTGCCCGGCGTGCCAAACAACAGCCAGGCCACGCCCCAAGGAGGCCTCATGACCATCCATGCCATGCGCACATCCGTTGCCCTAACGCTCATGCTTCTGCTCGTTGCCTGCAGCCAACTATCGACCACGCCCACGGCTCCGGCAACAGCTGCGGCAACAACACCGACATCCACCGAGCCGACGGCTGCTTCCTCCACCCCAACAGACAGCCCGGTCTCCGCGGGTGTACTGCCCGCGCCACTGCTGTTTGTGAACGACCAGAACGACATCGACCGGCTTGATGTGGATGGATCGACGGTCACGACAGTGGCTGACGAGCAGGGGCTCATCTTTGACTTCGCCATCTCTCCCACCGGTGATGTGCTAGCCTACCTAACGTTTCTGACCGATGGCACGAATACCCTTATTCGTGCGAATACCGACGGCAGTGGCCGCACAGAACTGGCCCGTGGGATCATCCGCGGAGTAACCGTCGCTGATGACGGCAGCGTGCAGGCGGGCATGCTGTTCGATGTAACCGGGGCCAATGCAGCCGCCCTCGCGTCCGGTGCATGGAGCTTTCCTGCCGATGGTGGCGATCCACGTCTGCTGGTCGCCGCCACTGAACCGATGAGCAGCGGTGGGAAGACCACGCCGGGCTCCCACTACGAGCCGATCGCCTGGGCGCCGGACGGCAGTCGTCTCTTGCTACGGGCTACGATGAACATGGGTCCAGATGGTCCTGGCGGCGATATTGCCTCGACCGGTGTTGCGCTGTACGATGTGGGGAGCGGCCAGGCTCGCGACCTGCTGCCCCTGGGGATGGAGCCGCTCTGTATGGTGCCCGTCTGGAGTCGAGATGGCGATACCATTCTCTGCGCTAATGGCGCCAACGTCGACCCGACCACCCCGCCCCTCTGGCGACTTGATCTAACAAGTGGTGACCAGCAACCGATCATTCCGGTAGGGGCGTCGACCGATCAAATCCTGAGCCCCCGTGAACTGGCTGACGGAATCTATCTCCTCGTCGCCGAGAGCAGTGCGAGCCTTGCGCAGCAGTTCATGCTGCAGCGAATTGCTCCGGACGGAACCATCAGCGCCCTGCTCCCACAACCGATTGAGGCTGGGTACGATGGCGGGCTATGGGCACCTGATGGTAGCGGCATCATCGTTGGGCGGCCGACAGCCAGCGCTAATCGGACGATTATCTGGCAGCCGTTGGGTAGTGATCAGACGGGTACGGCAGGCGAGCCGATTGAACTGCTGAGCGGCAGCATCGGCAAGCTGGAGTGGATCGGTCGGTAGCTATCGCGGTACGCTGCGACGACATGGATTAGGGTCAGGGTCGCAAAGGGATTGCGTGCGGTTCGCGAACCACCCCTGTCGACCACCAACACTCCGCCAACTGTTCACACCTCTCCCTGGCAGAAGCAAGGGTGGGTTGGGTTTTTTGTGGAGGGCCTCGCCCTCCACACCTCCCACACGCTCGTCACGCTGATCTGCACCGTGCCCTGCCCTAACTTGGGATCACCGAGCACCTGCTCGGTCTCTCTGGGAACTGGTCACGACGAGGCTCATGATCGTGCCGTGCCTCGTCGGCATTGAGAGCGTTCGCGAACTACCTCGATGGCAAGCGTAGGTGGACGTGCAAGACTCTGATACCGCTGGCAAATTCCTCAGGCGCTCAGTGATGCGGCATGGCAGAATGGTAGGCGCTACCTCTCTCCACCGAAGCCTGGGAAAGCACAACCCTGCCCGAGCAGAGCCTAACTGCCACCTTGATACTGCTCCCTCCTCAGCTGTCTCATGACCATCCTGCCCAGCGTAGGTGGCTGCGTCGTTGCTCAGGCCTGACTAGGAACTTGCGCTGCCTCGTCATGGACTTGGCCAGTGCCTTCACAGTGCTCCAGCAGAGCAGACAGACCCTCCACTGTATGGGGTATGCGTTCCAGCGTAATCAACGTTGACCCACGCCTCACTGTGGTATGTCGGCGAGACAGTGCTCAATCGACGAACGGGGGTCATCGGCCTGGGCGTAGACCCACCAGGGCTGGAACGAGCCGATCACCTGC
>CAIWUD010000302.1 GCA_903915775.1 uncultured Chloroflexota bacterium
CCTGCTGCCCCTGCTGCCCCTGCTGCCCCTGCTGCCCCTGCTGCCCCTGCTGCCCCTGCTGCCCCTGCTGTCCCTGCTGTCCCTGCTGCCCCTGCTGTCCCTGCTGCCCCTGCTGTCCCTGCTGTCCCTGCTGTCCCTGCTGTCCCTGCTGTCCCTGCTGTCCCTGCTGTCCCTGCTGTCCCTGCTGTCCCTGCTGCCCCGCTGCCTGCGCGATCTGCTGACGCGCCTGTTGTAGCTCCGCGAGCGACTCCTGGGTAGCCTGCTGACCGGCCAGGCTCGCTTGAGCCTGACGCACCTGCTCAGCTACCTCTCGAAGTTGCTCTGCCGCCTGGGGACTATTCTGTTGCAGGGCAGTGGCGGCACTACGCAGACTCTGAGCAGTTTGAGGATCGCCATCAGACATCTGCGCGGCCTGTTGAGCCAGGGCCTCTGCAAGCTGTTGACGCTCGGCATCGCTGAGCGCAGCGAGCTGGTCGGCAAGCTGTTCCAACTGCTCGGCGCTATGGGCGAGATCCGGGCGTTGCTCCGACTGTCGTCCGGAGAGGGCCTCCAGGCTACGCGACAACTGCTCGAGGGCGGCACGACGCGCATCACTGTCAGGATCGAGACGCTGCTGCAATCGCGCCTCGCTAGCTGAGAGTTCGGCTAACGCCTCCTGGCGATCCTCCTGGTTGGCCCGCAGCGCCTCCTGGAGCGCACGGATCTCATTCAGAAGCTCTTCACGCTCATCAGCTGAGAGGGTAGTATCCTCAGTTATCCGGCGCGCCAACTCCGTGAGTTGCTGATCACTCTGGGCAACGGCTTCGCGCACCGCCTGGCGCTCGGCAAGGAGCTGATCCATAGGGTTGGGCAGGGCAAAGAGGAGGAGACTCGCTACGCCGATCAAGCCAACCGCCGCAAAGAGGGGCCTGCGCTCGACACGCAGCGGGAGTTGTGCCGCAGTGAGCGTGCCAGCGATCTGGCTAGCATTCTGTCGCTGGCGTTCATCGAGCGGGCCATGCGCTTGGCGCTCGTGGAGCTCCAGGGCAGTAGCGAGGCGCTCGTGCAGACCAAGGAGGCGATCGACACGCCGGGCAACACGCTGGGGCGGCATTGGACGCGCGATGGCATAGGCAGCGACGACCAGCAGCCAGAGCAGCAGCGGGAGGAGGGCCCAACTCGGGAGATTGGTGATCGGCCACAGACGACCAATGATGGCCACCAGGTTGACCGCTAGCGCGGCGATCCAGAGCGTACGACTAGCGAAGAGCAGCGCGTCACCAAGGCGCAGGCGCAGCCCAAGCGGGCGTAGCCGGCGCCGAAGCAACTGGTATGCAGGATCCTGTAGCGTCAACCCTCACGTCTCCAGAGATGCTTTTCCACCACCTGGCGGGTGAGACGACCCTCGTCCCAGATCTCAACCACCCGCTGGCTCAAGATAGTCACCGTATTCGCTACAGACTCAGGAGTGGTACTTCGCACTGCAGGGAGTGTCGGTTGCGCCGTTCGTCGACGAAGCCAGGCGACCCCGGCATCGGCCGCAACGGCGAGCAACCCCACAGCAACAGCGCCACCAACCTGGCGTACCTGAGCCAGGGGGAAGTGCCGACCGGCAATCACCAGTGCGTCAGGACGCTTCGGTACCAGCGCATCGTGATCGAGTGCGACGCCACACGCGCCGCAAAAGCGGTTCTCTAGTGGATTGCCATGGCGGCAAGAGGGGCAGATGCGCTCAACCATCAACAACTCCTCAGGCTTGGTCGGCGTACTGGGGCTGCTTCTCGTACCGTTAAGTATAGCATTGTGGTGTAGCGTGGTGCAAACGGGGTAACGGTTCACCGTTGGGCTAAGCCAACGGTAGGGCAACCACGGGGGGTTGCCCATACCGGGGGCACCACGAGGGCGAGACGCCCTCACTCCAAGCGAAGCGTGAAGCGTTACCAAACGGGAACGGCTTGACAGGCGTTATGGGACGCGGCTACAATCTCCCGTGGTTATCGGCCCTGGGCCTGAACGAAGGTTATCAAACCCATGGGTATGCCGGAAGGGTGTGCCCATTCCAAGAAATCCCTTCACGATCGCGGCAGTGTGCGGCGAAGCCGAATGAGGATCTGTCATGAGAGTAGCGCTAAGCTGGTTGAAGGAGTTCGTCGCCGTTCATCTGAGCCCTGAAGAGTTGGCCCAGCGGCTGACGTTCGGTGGCATTGAAGTGGCCGAGATACACTACCTCGGTGTAGAGGGTGCCGAACTGCCCTGGGATCCCGAGAAGATCGTCACCTGCAACATCCTTGAAGTACTCCCCCACCCAAACGCTGAGCGATTGGTGCTCGCAACGGTGGACTACGGTGCGGCAACCCCCCACACAGTAGTGACGGGTGCACCCAACCTTTTTGCTTACCGTGGTCAAGGTCGGTTAACCCATCCACTCAAGGCGGTCTTCGCCAAAGAGGGGTCACGGCTCTACGATGGCCACGCGGAGGGCCGGGTGATCACTACGCTGAAGGGGCGCCCAGTGCGCGGAGTGATGAGCGACGCAATGCTCTGCTCCGAGAAGGAACTCGGCATCTCCGACGAACATGAGGGCATTCTGATCCTGGAGGATGAAGCTCCCGTCGGCCTACCGCTGCGCGATCTCCTGGGCGAGGTCATCTTTGAACTGGAGATCACCCCGAACTATGCACGAGCCCTTTCGGTGGTCGGTGTTGCCCGTGAGGTTGCCGCACTAACCGGAGCGCCGCTGACGCTACCTAACCCTGAACTTCGCGCTGACGGTCCATCGATCGTCGGTCGGGCAGAGGTCACCATTGAGGAGCCAGAGCTCTGCCCACGCTTTAGCCTGGGTCTGGCCGAGGGAGTGCGTATTGGCCCATCACCCAACTGGATGCAGCGACGACTGATCAGTGCGGGGATGCGCCCAATCAACAATGTGGTTGACATCTCGAATTATGTCATGCTCGAGTGGGGCCAGCCGAGCCACGCTTTCGACTACGCACGGGTGCGCGATGGTCACCTCGTGGTACGGCTGGCACGACCGGGCGAGCGGCTGGTGACCCTTGATGGCAAGGAGCGCGATCTGAGTCCCGGGGCCACGAGTGGGTTAGAGCGTCCTCCGCTGATGGTCTGTGATCCAAGTGGCCCCCTGGCGGTGGCGGGGATCATGGGTGGCGAGACGAGCGAGGTGAGTGCCACTACAGAGTGTGTGCTGCTCGAGGCAGCCATCTGGGAGCCCACGCAGATCCGGAAAACAGCCCGTGGGATGAAGCTCCCGAGTGAAGCCTCGCGGCGCTTTGAGCGTGGCGTAGACTATGAACTGCCGCTCGTTGCGCAGCGACGCTGCCTGGAGTTGATGCGCCTCTATGCCGGAGCAACGATCGCTGAGGGGTTCATCGATGCCTACCCACGCCCCTGGCAGGCCACACTGCTCGATCTCACCCCCACCGAGGTGTCGCGTATCCTTGGCTTAGAGCTGAGTGCCGAGACGATCGCTGAACTGCTGGGACGGCTCGGCTTTGGCTGCACCACGATCACCCATCCAGGCGAGACGACACTGGTACGCGTAACCGTTCCTTCGTTCCGTCAGGATGTAAGCATTCTGGCGGACCTATGCGAAGAAGTTGCCCGCGTCTACGGTTATGAACAGATCAGGCCAACACGGCTCGCCGACGAACTTCCCCGTGCAGTACAGACACCTGAACTGGCCCTGGAGCAGCGGGTGCGTGAGTGGATGGTCGGCGCTGGGTTGAGTGAACTGATCACCCACTCGTTGATCGATATGAACCTGGTCGCAGCGGTGGCCCCCAGCGAGGCAGACGCAGCGGACTATCTCAAACTGGCCAACCCCAACACTCCCGAGAAGAGCTTCATGCGCCGCTCACTGCTGCCCTCCCTTGGTGCAGCCCTGACACTCAACCTACGTGAGCGCGAGCGGGCCATAATCTTCGAGATTGGGCGGGTCTATCTCCCCGTTACCGGTGCGTGGTTGCCCACCGAACCACGCCGCCTGGCGATCGCCCTGGCAGGTCCACGCCAGGCTGAGAGTTGGAATAGCGGTCAGCGTGAGTTGTTCGACTTCTACGATCTCAAAGGGCTGGTTGAGTTGCTCGTAACACGCCTCGGCTTAGAGGCACGGGTAAGTTACCTCCCACTCACCGATGATGAGCGCTTCCACCCAGGGCGTGCCGCCTCTCTCCTCCTTGAAGTTATCGAGGAGGAGGGTGGGCGCAAAGGCCGAGCCCGTACCAGCAGTCAGCGGGTCGGCGTATTTGGTGAACTGCACCCGAGCGTACGTGCACGCCTCGAAATCCCAACTGCACGCGCCGTAGCCGCTGAACTGGATCTCGAAGTGCTGATCGCTGCTGCCCGACCACCACTTTTCCGCCCTATCTCGCGCTTCCCCGCTACCGTGCAAGATCTCTCCATCGTGGCACCCAGCGAGGTGCCTGAGGCTCAGGTAGCGGCACTGATTCGGCGCGGTGCCGGTGATCTGCTTGAAGCATTGACCCTCTTCGATGTCTATAGCGGGCCACAGGTAGGGGAAGGGAAGCGCAGCCTGACCTACCATCTGACCTTCCGTGCCGCCGATCGCACCCTTACGGATGAAATGCTCGTCAAGGTGCGCAAGAAGATCATTGGTGGACTCGAGCGTGAGCTCGGGGCGAGTATCAGGAGTTAGTGGTGTAACTGTTCACACTTCCCCTGGCAGTACCAAGGCTGGGTTAGTTTTTTGTGGAGGGCGAAGCCCTCCACACCTCCCGGAAGAGTGTCAAACTGGTTTGAAACATGCCTTAGTGGTGTAACTGTTCACACTTCCCCTGGCAATACCAAAGCTGGGTTGGTTTTTTGTGGAGGGCGCAGCCCTCCACACCTCCCACCATAGAAGGAGATCAGCATGGTCTCACGGCGCACCCTAGTGCTGGTGATCGGCACACTGAGCGGGTTCATCCTCGTCGCCGGGCTGGGTGTTGCCGGGCTGGCCGGGTTCACCCTCTGGCGCAGTATGGCCGGAACACCAGCAGGCGCGAGTCTGCTGGTTGTGGATGGTGAGCAGCGCCTCAACCTGATCGCCAACGACGGATCGAGTCGTATCGTTGCGGAGAATGTTAGTCCAGAGCTCTTCCACTACCCGAGTAGCACACCCGATGGGCGACGCATCGCCTACATCGGGCGCGAAGGCGACGAGACGATCCTCTTCAGCCTCGAGCTGAGCAGCGGCCGACAGACCGAGCTCTACCGTAGCGGGGTTAATCCACCACTCTACGTGACCTGGTCACCCGATGGCCGTTACCTCTCGTTCCTGGTCAACCTCCGCGATGGAGGGCTGGGGACCTACATTGTTGCCGCAGATGGTACAGGCCAGGTTGATCAACTAGCTGCCTCGCTGCGATCTTCCTACTTCGCCTGGCGACCCGACAGCGAGGCCATCCTGTTGCACACGGGTGGTGGTGGTGGCAGCCCTGGACGAGTAGTAGCCTTCAAACCGGGTCAGACCGAGCCGTTGAGCGAGCGTGCCGATCCCGGCTTCTTCCAGGCCCCTGCCTGGAGTGTGGCCGGCGATGCCTTCTTCTACGTTGCCCAACCCAATCCAGGTGGAGCACTAACAGCCGACCGCGTCGAGAGTGTGCTGACGCGGGTGGCGAGTAGCGACGACAGCTCCCAGATCCTGGTTCGTGAGCCACAGGCGGCGATCATCTTCTCGCGCGCACCTACGCGTGATGATCTCGCCTACATCACGGTGGGTGAAAATGGTTTTGGCCCTCTCAAGATTGTCACTGCAGGCGCAGAAGCTGCACGCACGCTCTCACGCCCAGACGAGGAGGTTGTTGCCTTCTTCTGGGCCCCTGATAGTGCACAGATCGCCTACTTGACGATAGAGCGCCGTGACGGCCAAACGATCGGCTTCGCCTGGCACCTCGTAGAGGCAAAGGGCGGTGACATACGCGACCTGGAGCGTTTTGTGCCGAGCCCGGCCTTCGCAGCTCTCGTCAACTACTTCGACGCCTACGCCTTTGCGCTCAACCTCTGGTCACCAGATAGTAGAACGCTTGTCTACGGCAGCGAGGAGGGTGTCTTCACCCTCGATGTAGTTAGTGGAACGGTAACGCAGCGGGCATCTGGAACACTCGGGCTCTGGGTCGATGAGTGAGGCGGCGTTTACCTGCGTACGGGAGGTGTGGAGGGCATGGCCCTCCTCAAAGAAATCCAACCCAACCTCTAGGGAGAGGGAGAGGGCAAAGTCCTCCATCGCTGCGTACGGGAGGTGTGGAGGGCATGGCCCTCCTCAAAGAAATCCAACCCAACCTTGATTCTGCCAGAGAGCAGTATGAACAGCTCCAAAAGTGGAAACGGCTGCCTTACGGCAGCCGTGGGGGGTAAAAGGGGAGCGACAGTGGGGATTTTGTGGAAAGGTGTCGGTGCACGTCTGTCGCCGCGTCACACCTGACGCAGCTATTATACACGATCTTGCGTCCTACTACATCATACTTTAGAGGGATTCTGCACCGCTAGAGGTACCTGTTTATACATTTCCCTGGTTATACCAGAGCTACGTTCGTGTTATGGTGGAGAGCCGTGCCCTCCACACCTCCCTAAAGCTGAGCTATGGAGAGCCGTGCCCTCCTGTATGCTGGTCACGCCATGTGAACCTCTCCTTGTGGTACAATGCGGGAGATTTTCCTACTTGACCCCCAGGTGTGCTTAGTACGCTCTTATGCTCCTTGAGCTTCAGATTAGCGACTTCGCAATTATCGATCGCCTGCACCTCCGCCTTGGCGAGGGTTTCAACGTGCTCACAGGCGAGACAGGTGCAGGCAAGTCGATCATTATTGATGCCCTCGGCACGCTACGGGGTGAGCGTTTCGACGCAAGCCTGGTGCGTGCCGGTTGCGTGCGTGCCCGCGTTGAGGGGGTCTTCACGATCGAAGATCGCCCACAACTCATCCCACTCCTGCGGGAGTATGATCTCCTTGAGGGGGATGACGAGACCCAACTCATCCTCACCCGTGAGCTGAGCGCCGCATCGGGGCGAAGTGTCGCACGGATCAACGGTCGTGCCGTCAACAGCGGGATACTACGCGAGATCGGTGGGCAACTCATCGATATCCACGGCCAGCATGAGGGAATCTCACTCTTCAACACACGTACACACCTCGATCTGCTCGACCGCTTCGGTGAACTGCTAACGCTGCGCGATCAGGTAGGCGAGCTCGTAGGACGTCTACGCCGGATCCGTGAGGAGTTGGCCGACCTGCGGCGTAACGAGGCACGGCGTCAGCAGCGGATCGAAGAGTTGCGCTTTCTCCTTGAGGATGTGGCTGCGGCAAAGCCACGTCTGGGTGAAGAGGCAGAACTCGCCCGCGAACGTCAGATCGTACAGTACGCAGCGCGGATCACTGGGCTAGCCACCGAGGCCTACAGCGACCTCTACGGTGGGCGTGAGCAGGGGCGAACCGCACAACGCCCCGTGGTTGAACTAATGGCTAGCATTGCTAGTAACCTTGAGGAACTAGCACGGCTCGACCCCGCTGCGAATGCCCTTGCTGCTACTGCCAGTGACCTGCACTACCAACTCGAGGATCTTGCCGGGGTCGTGCGCAACTACCGTCTGAGTCTCGATCTTGAGCCGGGCCGGATTGACGCGATCGAGGATCGGCTGAGTCTACTGCGTGATCTCCAGCGCAAGTATGGCGGTACGCTCGATCAGATCATCGAGCGTGCAGCGCAAGCTGAGCATGAGATCGAGCGGCTGAGCAATAGTGCTGTGCACATCGCCGGGCTTGAGCTACAAGAAACAAAGGCGCTCGCCGCGCTCAGTGGCGCCGCAGGGGAGCTTTCGCGCCGCCGTCGGCAGGTTGGCGACTGGTTGGCACGTCAGATCGAAGGGGCAATGGGCGACCTGGCAATGCCTCACGTACGCTTCGCCGTCGCAGTGGATCAGGTGGCCGAGCCCACAGGGGTAGTGATTGGCTCGGAGAGCGGACCGCTTCAGGTGGCGTTCGATAAGACGGGTATCGACCGCGTCGAATTTTTGATCGCACCCAACCCCGGCGAGCCACTCAAACCACTCGCAAAGATCGCCTCGGGTGGTGAGAGTGCACGCCTCCTCCTGGCCCTCAAATCTATCCTCGCACGCGTTGATGAGGTTGCCACCCTGGTCTTTGACGAGATTGATGTTGGGGTTGGTGGCCGTGCTGGTCAGGTGGTCGGCCAGAAACTCTGGGCGATGACGCTGAACCATCAGGTTATCTGCATTACCCACCTGCCACAGGTGGCTGCTTTTGCCGATGCGCACTACCATATCAGCAAGATGATCGAACTGGATCGTACCAGGACGAATATTCGTCGCTTGGATGACAATCAACGCATCGACGAGCTCGCCGCAATGCTCGATGGCATGCCGAGTGAGCATAGTCGTGCCAACGCCCGTGAGATTATCGGACGTGCGCTAGGTTGGAAAGAGCAGCGCACGAATAGAGGTGGCCAAGGGGATCGCTCCGGATGAGGTCGATACTCCTAACGATATCGAACGGCCAAACGACACCCAGATTCAGTAGCATGCCATGCAGCGAATAACATCCATCAGCCGCTGGTGTGAGCGCATTGTTGAGGCCTGTTGGCTTCTCGCACTCACCATCATCCCGCTCTACTTTAACCTCTACTCTGCGCGCCACTTTGAACCCGACAAGATCGCGATGCTGCGCTCATTGGCACTAGTAGCGGCCGCTGCCCTCCTGATTCGGATGGTGGATCGGTTGCTCACCCAAGAGAGCGGCCCGAAGGGCAGCGTAGGAGCAGATGAAGCGCAGAGCGCGCCCCCTAGCCTCTGGAAACGCCTACGTGCGATCCCACTCGCCATCCCGGTGCTGATCTACGTCAGTGTCTACATCCTCACCACGCTCACCTCGGTCGTACCGTGGACAAGCCTCTGGGGTTCGTACCAGCGGATGCAGGGCACCTACACCGCACTCTCCTACATTATGCTCGGCGTAGCGATCGTGGCGGTGGTGCGACAGCGCGAGCAGGTTGAGCGGATCATCAGCATGAGCATGATCACCGCGACAGCGGTGGCCAGCTACGGAATAGTCCAGCATCAGGGGCTCGACCC
>CAIWUD010000303.1 GCA_903915775.1 uncultured Chloroflexota bacterium
CGCACGATCGAGCGTATCACTGAGCAGTTTCGTGCGAGCTCCGAGAGTATCGATCAACTCCAACAGCTGGACAGCGCCATCGCCTTGGCCCAATCCCTCCCCCTCGAGGTAGATATCTGGAAGACCCAGAATGTCTACTACGAACTCCTCCAAACGATCTACCCCGAGTTTCAGAAAGAGGCTGACCAGGGCTACCAGGACGCACGTCAATGGATTGCGGCATTCAACGCCCTGGGCCGGCGCCTCCGCTTCCGCTTACCTTAAGGCCAGGCCTCAGTGCCGTTCTGGATGGTGAAAGCCCTTCACGCCTCCCCCACCCTGACCACGCTCGTGTGAACCATGCCGTAGCCCAAAAGAGAATAGCGCCTCCAGTCGCTCAGCGCAGCGCGCCCGTCGCCTGAACAATATCACCGAAGGCGTTCCACAGGGGGTTATCGCTCCCCCTGGCGAAGCAGTCGGCACGCCCAGGGGCGATCAACGCACACGAGGGGGCGGTCGTGAGGGTGATATTCTCATTGACCCGCTGCCAAACCAGGAGATCCTGCCCCGACCAGGTGGCCTGCACGAGGTTCTGGCCGCGGTTGAGGACAAAGAGGCTGATCCGCCCAGAACCGGTGGCCAGGGCCGCCGGTGTCGAGGTGAGGGCGAGCAGGTTGCCGCTCTCATCGTTGGTCGAGACCGTCACGTAGCCACGCCCCGTCAGGATCTCTTCCCGGATGACGATCTCCTGACGTGAGAGGGTGCCCGCGGTGTTGACCACAAAGCAGTTGATGATCTGCTCGTTGCGCCAGACGGTGCACGTTGGGGCAGAACGGAGCTCACCACCGAGGTCGCGCCAACCTGACCAACGACCGGGAACCCAGGCCCTCCCGTAGAGACGTCCACCGGTACCAGCAACAAAGATGGCCAACTGGTTGGGTCGGGGGGAAACTACGACCGGTGCCGATCGCGCCTCACCCCCGAGACTCTCCAGGATCCAGCGGGTTCCATCGTAGAAGAAGTGCCAGACGGCACGATCGCTCTCAACCAGAGCCACGCAGCTGATTCGACCCACCCCCCACGATGCACAGGAGGGTGCTGAGCGGAGCATCACGCCGACAAACGGCGGCGGTACCCGCCATCCAAACCAGCGCCCCTGCTCCTGGAAGTTCTGGTAGAGCTCACCGTTGCGCCCGCGCACAAAGAGATCGAGCCGCCCCGCAGCCCAGGAGGTAACCGCCGGAGCTGAGGTCGCCTCGGCACCCTGACCCGCCACAATGCTCATCGGGCTCCAGACCCCCATGCTGAACTGGGCCGCTCCTGCGGCAGGCTCGGCGGCAGTAGCGATCGGCGCGGTCAACCGACCCTGGGCCAGCGGGGTCGTACTCAAGCCAAGCGTAAACAGGAGGAGCAGTAGCAGCATCCCTCCGCGATGATTGGGCATAGAACCACTCCTTAACTCACATTTGCGCACGAATTCATGACTATACTAAGCATGGCTGGAGGCTTTGTCCCCAAGCAGCTGCAGCGCTCCCGAGCGGAGAAGCTGCGTAAGTATCTCCGGAAGTCAGGAGCAGGAGCCAATGGATGCCGAAGTGACCGATCCGAAACTCACCCATAGCCAACAGAGTGAGCAGCAGCGCTTGTTCGAGGGCTGGCTCCCCTTAGCCCAGGAAGCCAATCAACTCTACGGCTGGAGACTCGATGGAGCGACTATCGAGCGGCTGATCGCGCTTGCGGCGCCAGCCCTGGCCCAGGCAGAGAGCGTACTGGCTGCCCGGGCCATCCTCTGGTCGGTGTACCATCACCATATTGCGTAGCCCAACCGCCTAGCTCCAGTGCATCGAGGCACGGAAGAGCTCGGCCAGCTGCTCATCATTCACCGGGCGTGGCGAATTCACGAGCAGGCGCTGCTGCTTCCGTGCACCGGCAACGAGTGCAGGTAGATCATCCAGGGTATAGCCCATGGCGGCCAGTCCGCTAGGCAACTCCAGGTCACGCATGATCGCCGCGAGCTCATCGGCGAGGGCTCCAGCCGCCTCACGGCTACGCATCCCTCTCGTATCGACACCAAGCAACTCGGCGGCACGAGCATGGCGTTCCGGCCAGGCTGGAGCGGTGAAGCGGAACGCAGCCGGTGCATTGACCATCACACTCAAGCCGTGAGGGATGATCGGACCCTCACCAGGAAAACCGGCGGGCCGATACTCCTTAACCAGACCGGCAATCGGGTAGGCCATCGCATGGGGGATATGTACCCCGGCATTGCCAAAACCGATGCCCGCAAAGGTTGCCGCAAGCATCGTGTAGGTTCGTGCCTCCAGGTCATCACCGTTGTAGAAGGCGCGACGAAGGTAACGCCCACCGTAGTGGATGGCCTGCTCGCACCAGACATCGGCGATCGGATTGGCCCCAATGTACGACGGACGCTCGGCAGGGCTCGCGGCTCGCGGGCGGCTGTTGTACGGTCGGCTAATGTAGGACTCGAGGGCATGGCAGAGGACATCACAGCCACTCGAGGCAGTCACAAAGGGGGGCTGCGAACGGGCATTGAGTGGATCGACCACCGCAACGCTCGGCCTAATAAAGCGGTGCGAGATTCCCGTCTTGAGCTTCAGATCGAGCAGGTCGAGAACGATCACCGGGGTAGCTTCACTACCCGTGCCGGCGGTCGTTGGCACCGCAATCAGCGGCTTGAGCGGCCCAGGTACCGGCTTGCCAGCGCCGATCGGCCGGTTGATGTAGTCGAGGAGCGGTGCGGGGTAGCTGGTGTAGAGGTTGACCGCCTTCGCACTATCGATGACGCTCCCACCACCCAGCGCAACAAACCCATCATAGTCACCCTCACGCCCAACGGCAATCGCTGCCTCAAACGAACGGTCGGTTGGCTCCACATGGACCGCATCGTAGACAGTCACCGCGACACCCGCTTCATGCAAGAGCGCCTCAACCTTGTCGATCAGACCGAATGGTCGCAGATGAGCATCGGTCACCAAGAGGACACGGCGCATCCCGAGCCGCTGCGCCTCGTAGCCAATCTCCTCAGTGGCACCAACGCCAAACCGAATCGGTACCGTCTCCATCACAATGATCGTCTCAAGTGGTGAATTGGGGATACCCATAGCAACTCCGTTGTGGTGCGGTGCGCAGAGGAAAGGCTGCTGACACCATGGCGTGTACCCTCGCAGAATACCAGATCATGAGCGTTCGTGGGAGGTTTCACCGCCTAGTAAGTCACCTACGCTCCAGGGACGTGCTACAATAGGTGACTGCACGGTCCACATCAGGGTGACCAGCGTACGGGAGGTGTGGAGCGTAAAGCCCCCCTATTGAGGAGTTGCATGCCCCAAGCTGATCAGCCCAGTGACCCAACCCGGAGCGCTTCCAGACGCCTGACTGGCACCGTTTTACGTGCCCAGAGTGGCTTCTTCTGGGTTCAGAGCGAGGCTGGGTTGATCGAGTGTCGTCTCCGGGGACGCCTCAAGCGCGAGCGCCTCGATACGGATATCGCCGTGATCGGGGATCAGGTCGAGATGAGCCTTGTTGATCGCGCCACGGGGGCGATCGAGGCGGTCATCCCACGGCGCTCGAAGCTAGTACGCCGGAGCGCTGGTGCTCGCGGGGCCTACAAAGAAGATGTCCTGGTGGCAAATGTCGACCAGGTGCTCATTACCTTTGCCTGTACCGCACCAACTTTTAGCTCACGCATGCTCGACCGCTACCTGGTCATCTGTGAGCATAGCGGACTGGAAGCACTCGTCGTTGCAACGAAGGTTGACCTGGTCGGTCTGGAGGAGGCCAAGCAGATCTTCAGTCCGTATGAGCGTATCGGTTACCCCGTGCTCTACGTCTCCAACAGCACCGGTTTTGGTCTTGATGCCGTGCGTGAGCATGTGACCGGACGCATTAGCGTGGTCACTGGAAAGTCGGGGGTTGGCAAGTCGAGCCTGCTCAACGCCCTCCAACCCGAACTTCAGTTGGCTACGGCTACCATCAGTGCCGCTCTGGGCAAAGGGCGCCACACGACAACCGTTGCCGAGTTGATCGCCCTCCCCGGTGGCGGCTTCCTCGCCGATACCCCCGGCATCCGTGAGCTTGGCCTCTGGCAACTCCCGGCAGAAGATCTCGCCTGGTGCTACCGCGAGTTACGCCCATTCCTTGACCAGTGCTACTTTACCGGATGTACCCACATCCACGAGCCGGACTGCTCCGTGCGCGCTGCAGTTGCCGCAGGTAGCATCACCCCCGCACGCTACGATAGCTACGTACGGCTGCGTAGCGAGACGCCCTCATAGAACTGCGGAGATAGCCATGACCAGGGTCAGAGTAGGGGTTCAACTCCACCCCCAGCATACGAGCTGGGCAGCCTACGCCGATGCCGTCCGTCGCGCCGAAGATCTCGGTTGCGATACCATCTGGAACTGGGACCACTTCTTTCCCCTCTACGGCGATCCTCAAGGCAACCACTTTGAGGGCTGGAGCCTTTTGAGTGCTATGGCTACGATCACTAGCCGCGCAGAGATTGGCTGTCTCGTCAGCTGCAACAGCTACCGCAACCCGGCCCTCCTCTCCAATATGGCCAAGACGGTCGACCATATCAGTGGCGGTCGGCTGATCCTTGGTGTTGGTGCGGGCTGGTTTGAGCGTGACTACCGCGAGTTCGGCTACGACTTTGGCACTGCCCCCGACCGGCTACGCGCCCTACGCGAGGCGCTCCCAGTCATGAAGCAGCGCTGGGAGCTCGATGTTCCAGCACCAGTGCGCCCCATTCCCATCCTGATTGGTGGTGGTGGCGAAAAGGTGACGCTGCGCATTACCGCTGAGCACGCCCAGATCTGGCACGGCTTCGGTACCCCCGAGGTGCTCCGCCACAAGAACGCGGTTCTCGATACCTGGTGCTCCGAGCTTGGTCGCGATCCGAGTAACATCGAGCGGAGCGTCACACCCTCGAAGGGGGAGAGCCTGGACGACTACCTCGCCGTTGGCGTTACCCACTTCATCATTGGCCTCGGCGAACCCTGGGATTTCAGTGCGGTTGAAGAGGCGTTGCGCTGGCGCGACGGGCGGTAGGGGCCAGGAAAAGCCCGCCATGAAAACTAAACCACGGGGCGAGGGCCTCTCGCCCTCGTGGCGCCCCCTCCGTACGGGCAACCCCCCGTGGTTGCCCTAAAACTCACCCGCAAAGTGGCAAGCCACCCAGTGACCGCGACGCTTCTCCTCAAAGGCTGGCTCTTCAGCCTTGCAGATATCGCGGGCGACCCAGCAGCGTGGGTGAAAACGGCAGCCGCTGGGCGGGTTAATGGGGCTGGGGACGTCACCCTGGAGCACGATGCGCTCACGGCGGCGGGTAGGGTCGGGGTTAGGAACAGCAGAGATGAGCGCCTTTGTATAGGGGTGGAGCGGCTCGCGGAAGAGATCCTCACGCGGACTGAGCTCAACGAGTTTGCCCAGGTACATCACCCCCACCCGGTCGCTAATATGCTCAACCACAGCCAGATTGTGGGCGATGAAGAGGTAGGTAAGGCCAAATTCACGCTGCAGGTTACGCAGCAGATTGAGCACCTGCGACTGAATAGAGACATCGAGGGCACTAACCGGCTCATCGCAGACGATCAGTTTAGGCTCCATAATCAGCGCCCGGGCAATCCCGATGCGCTGGCGCTGCCCACCCGAGAATTCGTGGGGAAAACGGTTGATCTGATTGGCGTGGAGGCCCACCTTATCGAGGACGGCACGCACCCGATCACGACGCTCACTCGCCGTACCAATACCATGGATGACGAGGCCCTCGGCGACACTTTCACCAATGGTAATGCGCGGATCGAGTGAAGCGTAGGGATCCTGAAAGACGATCTGCATGTCGCGCCGCAGGCTCTTCATCTGGCGACTACCAGCCTTGAGCACATCTTTCCCTTCAAAGATCACCTCACCCGCGGTAGCCTGCTCCAGGCGCAACACCGTGCGGCCAGTCGTCGTTTTACCGCAGCCACTCTCGCCGACAAGACCGAGCGTCTCACCGGGGCGGACCGCAAAACTGACCCCATCAACAGCCTTGACGGTGGCCACCGTATGGCGCAAGATCCCGCCTTTGATCGGAAAGTACTTCTTGAGATTATTCACCTCAAGCAGCGGCTGCTGGTCGTTCGCACGGGTCAGGCTGGACGGCTTGGGGGCTGCCATAGCATCGCTCTCCTTGGATCAACGCTCATAGAGCCAGCAGCGCACCTTGCGCTCGCCTTCGAGCTCCAGAATGGGTGGGGCCTGATCGCACTTCTCAAAACGGTGGCTGCAGCGTGAGGCAAAGCGACAGCCCACAGGTGGATCGATCAGGCTCGGTACCGTACCAGGGATGGTCGCTAACTCGTCGACTACCTGGCCCAGTACCGGGATCGACGTGAGGAGACCCTGGGTATAGGGGTGCTTCGGCTCACTGAAGATCTGCTGCACTGAGGCATACTCGACGATCTGACCCGCATACATGACCGCGACGACATCAACCATCTCGGCGACGACACCCATATCGTGGGTAATGATGATGATCGCCGTATTGATCTTCTCGCGCAGGGCGCGCATCAGGTCGAGGATCTGAGCCTGGATCGTCACATCGAGGGCCGTTGTCGGCTCATCAGCGATAAGTAACTCGGGGTCACAGGCCAGGGCCATCGCAATCATCACCCGTTGTGCCTGGCCCCCCGAGAGTTCGTGGGGGTACTGCCTAATCCGACGCTCAGGGTCGGGCAGTCCGACCAACTTAAAGAGCTCAATTGCTCGATGCCTCGCCTCGTCACCCTTCAGCCCTTTATGGATCTCTAACGCCTCAATAATCTGGTCGCCCACTCGGAAGACCGGATTGAGGCATGTGGTAGGCTGCTGAAAGATCATCGAGATACGGTTACCACGGATCTGACGCATCTCCTCGCTGCTCAGGGCGCGCACATCAGTACCATCAAAGAGCACAGCACCTTCGACGATACTTCCTGGCGGATCCTGAATCAGACGCAGAATCGACAGTGCGGTAACACTCTTCCCTGAACCACTCTCACCAACGATACCGAGGGCTTGGCCGCGCCGCAGCTGCAAATCGACACCGTCAACAGCGCGCACAACACCATCCTCAGTGAAGAAGTAGGTCTTCAGACCTTGCACCGAGAGGAGCAGATCGTTATCGGCAGGCGGGGACGCAGGGGCAGATTTCACGGATGCTTGCCTTTCAGGCATCGTTCGACAGGAGGCGTGGAGGGCGAAGCCCTCCACAAACAACCCAACCTAGCCGTGGGAACGCCAAACCATCACGCTGGCGCAACCAACAGTGAAACAGACCTCAGATCTTCAGACGGGGATCGAGGGCATCACGCAGACCATCACCGATGAAGTTGAAGGCGAGTGAGCACAAGAAGATCGGCAACCCCGGGATCAGGGGCATCCAGGGATGGTTAAACATGTAACTGGTAGCAAAGCCCATCATGTTACCCCAGGTCGGGGTTGGATCCTGCACACCAAAGCCAAGAAAGCTGATCGCGACCTCACTAACGAGTGCGCCGTTGAGGCCCAGGGTGAAGGCCACAATCAGGGGCGGGAAAGCGTTGGGAAAAACATGACGCGCCAGCAACCACGTGTACGAACCACCCAGTGCCCGTGCCGACTCGATGTACTGCATCTCGCGCACCTGCAGCACCATCCCGCGCATGAGTCGAGCGATACCGACCCAACCTAGGGAGGCCAGGACCAGGATCAGGAGGGCAACCTGGGTCGCCTCACGGTTAGGCACAGCCATGATCCAGGCTACCGGCCCAATGATCCAGTCAGGTAGCACAATCAGATCGGCATTCTGCACCATGATCGCACTCAGAATGAGTAGGATCGGCAGGTCAGGAATAGTTGCAACGAACTCCATGATCCGGCTGATCAGGTTATCGACCCAGCCACCAAAGAAGCCAGCAATCAGACCGAGCACCGAGCCGATGATCGCAACCATTGTCGTCACAGAGAGCGCAACCATCAGTGAGACCCGTGCCGCATAGACCACCCTGGTGAAGAAGTCACGTCCCAGGTGGTCAGTGCCGAGCAGATGTAACCTTCCCGTCGCCGGATCAGCACTCATCGGAGTGAGAAAGGTACGGTTGAGGGCGATATCATCGCGGGGAAAGGGGGCGATCCAGGGCGCAAGGAGAGAGGCAAGAAAAATGGTGGCCAGAAGGGCCAGGCTGAACATCGCCAGACGGTGGCGCCGAAAGCGCCGCACAACCACCGCCCACTGGCCTTCCGATCGGGGTTGAGCGCGCTCGATGCTCTCTGGTATCGCTGAGGTGGTGGTTGCCATCGAAACACTACTCCTCACGAGAGCCTGATACGGGGATCAACAATCGTGTACAGGATATCAGAGATCAGATACCCAATCAACACTAGTACCGTGCTGATGAACAGGATAGCCATGGCAACGGTATAGTCGCTACGTCCAAGGGCATCGACGAGCAGTCGGCCCATACCGGGCCAGTTGAAGACCGACTCGGTGATTGCTGCACCGGCGACAAGGGACGGCAGCACACCAGCCAGGAGAGTCACAAAGGGAATGAGGGCATTGCGCAGCGAGTGCTTCAGGATCACGAGGCGTTCCAGCACACCTTTCGCTCGCGCCGTACGCACATAATCTTGGCGCAGGGCTTCGAGCATACTGGTGCGCACAAAACGGCTCCAGCCGGCAATGTTAAAGAAGGTGAGCACACTTACTGGCATGATGAAACGGAGGGTACGGTCGAGGAACGATCCTGCATCAACCATCCCAATCAGGGGGATGGTATAGTCGCGGATGCCCTGAGCCCCACCTGAAGGTAGGTAGGGTAGACCGGCATTTTTCGCCAGAACCGAAAAGACCAAGATCGCCATCACGCCCATGAAGAGCGTGGGCATTGAGGAGCCGACAAACGCGATCCCAGTAATCACATAGTCGAAGCGCGAGTATTGGCGCACGGCCGAGTAGATACCGATAGGTACGCCAATCAGGATCGCTAGCAGTGTCGAGACCGCCATCAGCTGCAGCGTGTAGGGCAAGCGACTCATCAGCAGGTCGCTAATCGGGCGATCGCGGGTGATCTGCTGTGAAAGACCAAAGTCACCGAAGAGGATGCCACGGCTGCTACGGCGCTCCGCCAGGTCGTTCAGGGTGACGACGCGGTTACAGCCCTCTTCGATGATCTCACTGCTCCCGTCGGGGTAGCGCAGGCGCACCTGGCCAGGGATGGCACAACCAACTACGGTATCCGGGGCGAGCAGATGGGTATCGCCGAGCTGTACTGGACCCCGTGGGAAACCAATCAGCCAGCGGCTGAAGCGAATAGGCAGGTAGAGATCAAGCTCGTAGCGTGCCTTGAGACGGGCAATATCGTCCTCAGTGACCCGTCGCTGCCCCTCGTTCTGCATCTGCTGCAGGAAGAGCAGCGGTCCACCCGGCGCAATGTACAAGAGCGTATAGCCGAGCAGTGCTGAGAGCACCGTCACGAGCACCATCTGGATCGCGCGCCGGATCAGGTAGACGGTCACGCTACACCCCCTCTTTGAAAAGAACCGGCGGGCGCAACCCTGTACGCCCGCCGGTCGCCGAACAATCAACTACCGAATGAACAGGTTGAAGTCCATGTGCTCCCAGGTCGGGCTGGCATCGGTGTAGGCCTGGATGGTGCCCTCAGCACCGGCCTTGATCACCGTCTCGACCTCAGGACCGGCGCCAAGGGTCGCCTTCTCCAGGATGTCGACATCACCGGTCAGCAGGGCTGCCACGGCGGCATTGGTGTCGGCAAAGAACTGGATCACGACATTCTTGACACTCGGCTCACCCAGCACGAAGAGGGGGTTGGCCTCGTAGACCATGCTCTGGCCCTTGTTCCACTCCTTGAGGATGTAGGGGCCATAGCCGAGGGGAATCTCGGCGATCTCCGGCAGGGTGGCCCACTCCTTCGCCGGCACATCGGCCAGCTTGCGCCCATCGCCCAGCACCTGGTGCGAGGGGTAGCCGCCGTAGGGGGCGAGGAAGTAGGTCGGCCACTGCACACCAGGCAGGTAGGTCACGGTGTAGCTGGTGTCGCTCAGGAACTCAACCCCATCGGCATTGCTGTGCGACTCACAGAAGGTGAGGCTCACGGCACCCGACTCGGGATCACAGCTGATCGCCACGCCCAACTCCAGGTCGGCCTGCTTCAGCGGCTCACCGTCCGACCAGGTAATACCATCGATCAGGTCGTAGGTCACGACCAGTTGGTTCATCTTGAGCGTGCCACTCTCGTAGGTCACGGTCTCACCATCGGAGTTGACCACCTGCACGCCAGCGGCGAGCTCGACGGCGGCACCGGTGACATCCCAAACGATATCGCCCGCCTTCACCTCGACAGCCTCATTGGTGGCCTTGCCGTCCTCGATGGTCGACATACCATCCTGAAGCACGTTCTGGTAGTCGTAGCTCTGCTGGGTGTTGATCACACCCTCAACCAACTGCGCGGCCTGGCGCTGCACCGCGGCGCTCTCCACCAGGGAGAACATCGAGGCTGGCTCCTGGGTCAGACCAATGATGATCGTGTCACCACCATCGGTGCGGGCCCACTCATGGGCGTTCGCGGTGATATACTCGGTCGGATCGGGCTTCAGGCCACTAAGCGCGTTGTTCCAGCCGTAAGCCTCCAGGCGCTGGAAGAGGGGCAGGCTCACCATATCCTTGGTGAACTCGACCTGGAAGGCCTTGTAGTTCTTGATACGCTCTTCGCGGTTCAGGGTGTTGTTCGCCGCGGTGATGGCAATGCTTGCAGCCTCGTTACACCAGCCCATGCTGTTCTGGCCATCCCAGTTGTTGGAGGGCAGCGGGATCTGGTCACAGGCGTAAAGGGTGCGACCACCGGGATCGGTCTGACCGACCCAGGCAAAGGCGCCCAACTCAAACTCGCGGCGGGAGAGACCAGAGGCAGCACCAAACCACCAGGAGGCGGGGGCGTGCTTGCGAATGATCTGGATGCCACAGTTGCTCTGTAGCTGCTTCTCGAGAACGGTGGCCCAGGTAACGCGGAACTGGGCGCTGGTGGTGGTGAACTCAAGAGCCAGGGGCAGGCCATCGGCGTTGGCGCGCACAGGAGCACCCTCAGCCTGGGTCCAGCCAGCCTCCTCAAGGAGTGCCTTACCCTTCTCGGCATCGAATGGGTAGGTCACGATGCCATCAGCCTCACTGGCAGCGGCCCAGTGGGTCTTGGGCAGGTTGGTGTCCATCAGCAGACCATTCTGCTGCTCGGGGCTGAGGAATCCGTAGACCGAGGCAATCAGTTCGGGGCGATTGGTGCAGTAGGCAATCGCCTGGCG
>CAIWUD010000304.1 GCA_903915775.1 uncultured Chloroflexota bacterium
CCATCAGCCGCTGGTGTGAGCGCATCGTTGAGGCCTGTTGGCTTCTCGCGCTCACCGTCATCCCGCTCTACTTTAACCTCTACTCTGCGCGCCACTTTGAACCCGATAAGATCGCGATGCTGCGCTCACTAGCCCTCGTGGCGGCCGCTGCCCTCCTGATTCGGATGGTGGATCGGTTGCTCACACAGGAGAGAGGCCCGAAGGGCAGCGTAGGGCCAGATGAAGCGCAGAGCGCGCCCCCTCGTCTCTGGCAACGCCTGCGTGCGATCCCACTCGCCATCCCGGTGCTGTTCTACGTCGGCGTCTACATCCTGACCACGATCACCTCGGTCGTGCCGTGGACAAGCCTCTGGGGTTCGTACCAGCGGATGCAGGGCACCTACACCGCGCTCTCCTACATTATGCTCGGCGTAGCGATCGTGGCAGTAGTGCGACAACGCGAGCAGGTTGAGCGGATCATCAGCATGAGCATGATCACCGCGACGGCGGTGGCCAGCTACGGAATAGTCCAGCATCAGGGGCTCGACCCGCTACCATGGCAGGGGGATGTGGTCACGCGCATCACCTCATCGATGGGCAATGCGATCTTCGTTGCCGCCTACATGATCATGGTAGTACCACTAGCGCTCTACCGTCTCGTTGCTACCGTTAGTGCAGCACGCACCGCGCCCACCGGTGGACAACCCACACGGCTCGACCTTCTCTGGACGCTTGCCCAGCTACTCTTCCTTGTGGCAGGCGCCGCCCTGATCCTGGCGATGGTCAAGTTTGAGGCTGCCATCCGCACGGTCGACCAGCGCTACTGGTGGCTCATGCCGGGGTCGCTATCATGCGCCACCGCAATCTGGTGGCTCCTGAGCCGCAACATCAGCCGACCAGGCCAAACCATTGCCCTCTGGCCAGGCCTGATGGTGCTCGGTTACTTACTGATCTTCGGGCTTGTCTTCGCCATATCGGCTATGGCCAACGTACAGGCATTCACCGTGGATGGAAGGGCGGTGTACGCACAGGACTGGTGGATCTGGCTCCTTGGTGCAAGCGCAGCACTCACGGGAGGCTACGGTCTCGCACTCCTCCTCCCGAAGCGTCCGGACCAACCTTCACGGTTTCGTTACTGGGTAGAGGCGGGAGCAGCAGGCGTAGTCCTACTGCTCTTGCTCGTCGCGACCATCTTTACGCAGAGCCGGGGCCCCTGGCTGGGGATCGGGGTTGGGCTCATGCTCTTCATCTCGCTCCTGCTCTTCGAGGCGCTGCGCCACGCACGAGCGGTGGGGTTGTCGCGGGGCGTAGGAGTGCTGCGAGCCCTACTGATTGGCTGGGGAGTGCTCATTCTCTCCGCAGTAATCTTTGTCCTCGGCCTCAACCTTTCGCAAGCACCGATCTTTGAACGCCTGCGTGAGGTGCCCTACATTGGGCGACTTGGTAGTCTTACGGCGAGCAATAGCGAGACCGGGCAGGTGCGGGTATTGATCTGGAGTGGCGACGAGCATGCCGGTGGGTCGGTAGCTCTGATTCAGAGCAATCCACTCCGAGCCATCATCGGCTGGGGCCCCGAGAGCATGTTTGTCGCCTTCAACCCTTTCTACCCACCAAGTCTGACGAAACTCGAGGTACGTGGGGCCTCACCCGACCGTGCCCACCAAGCTCAGCTCGATGAACTGATAACGAAGGGGGTGCTTGGTCTCGCCAGTCACCTCTTCCTGCTCCTGAGCATCCTCTTCCTCTGCTGGCGCCTCATGCGACAGAGTCGCGAGTGGCGCTGGAAAGTCTTCTTCATGGCGTGCATGAGCGCAATCGTCGCTCATATTGGGGAGGGGCTAACCGGTATTCCCGTCGTCTCTAGCCTGATGATGTTCTGGATCATCGCCGGACTAGTAGTGGCGAGTGGTGCTATAGCCGGACACTACTGGCAGGTTCCACAGCCCGAGCGTACGGCAGCCCCGAGCAGGAGCTCCCGTCAGGAGCCGGGGGCACGGCGGCGGGGCGGGGCGACGCGTGGATCAGCGCAGCGCAGCAGTGGGGAGAGCCGTAGAGGGAACCAAGCCATGGGCGGGCAACCGCTGGCCTATGCACTCATTGCCGGCGTCGCACTCCTTGCGATCATGTTTTTTAACGTGAACCCAGTGCGTGCCGACATGCACTTCCACCAGACCCAGAGCGGAGCAGAGCAGAGCAACCTTCCTGGCCTAACCCGATCCCTCACTGGCTACCTGGAGACCATCCGGATCGCCCCGCGTGAAGATATCTACTACATCAGCGTTGCGCGCACGCTGATGAGTCTCGCCGATCTGCAGCGTATCCAGGGCCGTGAGGTGAGCGAACCCACACGAGACGTACGCTTTGAGGAGTTACTCCAACTCAACGGTGAGCAGGAAGTTGCTGCGTTCATCCAGCGTGAGACACCCGCTAACCTGCTGAGCTTTGCTGATGCGGTACTCCAGCGGGCCAGAGCGCTCAACCCACTCAACAAGGATCACTACGCCAACCTAGGCCGCTTGCACAGCTACTGGTACCGCCTGGCCCAAGATCACTCACGGCTACTGGTGGCACTCGACTGGTACGAGCAGGTCGATCCGATCGCACCACAGGATGTCACGCTCATCAACGAGCGGGCAGGTGTCCTGATGCTGCTCAGCGAACTGGAGCGGAATAACGGTGACCGTACGCAAGCAGACGCTTACGCTATGGAGGCGAACAACCTGCTCCGCCGCTCCGTAGAGGTTGATGATCAGAATGCCGATACCTTCCTCCGCCTTGGTGAGTTGCTACGCCAGGCCTACGGCGATCTCGAGGGTGCCGTAACCGCTTACAGTCAGGCGATTATGCGCTCGGGTCGGACGGTTGCTGGCTCGATCGAGACGATCGCCACTGCCCTCGCTGGTCGGCCCGATCTGATCGTACGCCTACGCGAAGCCTATACCGCCCATATTGCTACCCGTACGGCAGCGCTGGAAAAACAGGTGCCTACCGCAAGTCAACAGCAAGA
>CAIWUD010000305.1 GCA_903915775.1 uncultured Chloroflexota bacterium
ATCGCGCCCTTCCTGCTTGGCTTTAATGTGCTGACAACCGCCCTCTGGACGAGCATTATCGTTGGAGTCGTTGTGGCTATTCTGGCCTACACGCAGGTCTCCTTTGGTCAGGCGCAAACCAGGTAGGGTAGCTCCCAGTACCTGACCTGATTGCGGAGAGGTGCGTACGGGATAGTGCGCTCGTGCGTACCCGGTGTGTGGCACTCCACAGAGGCGCAGAGGTCCATCAACCTCTGCGCCTCTGTATTGACCCGATCCTCATGCGGCTTCGCCAGAAACGACCGTCATGAGCGGGGAGTTCCTGGGAGGGTTACCCCGCGGAGGACTTTGGCCCCCGCGCTCCCTCCACGGGCGGCGGTGCCAAGCCGTCAGATGCAAAGGGCCGATCCCGAGCCGTGCTCAGGAGAAAACGCAGCGGTAGGTGGAGGCGTGCATGCCAGGCGGCCTCGTTATGATCGGCTCCAGCGAACGTTAAGCTCTGCCAATCATCGCCCTCGCGGTAACCTGCACGACGCATGTGCTCGTCCATACGTCGCTGGAACGGTTCGTAGTCTGCGTCGAGCCCCTCGGTCCCATGGTCGAAGTAGAGTCGGTGGTTGCCGGGAGGGGGGAGTGCTGCCGCTAGAGCGTCTACTACTTCGTTACCGCCAATAGTCCAGTGGGTCGAGAGGCAACCCGCAGCGCCAAAGAGCTCCGGATGGCGGGTAAGCGCATAGAGTGAGACGAGGCCACCCATACTTGAGCCCATGATGAAGGTCGTCTCACGCCCTGGCTGTGTAGCGAAGGTCGCGTCGATAAAGGGCTTCAACTCCGCCGTCAGAAAGTCGAGGTAGGCATCGGCGAGGGGCGGACCACCGGACCACGCAAGCATGTGCTCCCAGGTCGGTGTATCGTGCATGGCCTCAAAGGGAATGGTCGGTGCATACTCGCGACGGCGCAGTGCGGTATTCCAGATCGCGACAACCAGCGCGCCGGTGCTCTCCCCAGCACCAACCAGCGCCTCCAGCACCAGATCGACACCCCAGACCGTACCATGGTTGAAATCCCCAGGATTGAAGAGGTTTTGACCATCGTGCATGTAGATCACGGGCAGTGGCCCAGTGGCACCGGGCGGCACCCAGACATCGACGGTACGTGCTGCTACATGGTGCGAAGTAACCCTGATACGAGTCAGGGTGGTACCCCGAGGTGTCGTGACTGAGCCTTGGAGCTCCAGCATAGGGTAGGCATCCTTAAGGTATAGTTCAAACTAACTTGACCGCTCAACGGGGAGGTGTGGAGGGCTGTGTCCTCAACAAAAAACCAACCCAACCTTGGTGCCACCAGACGGCCGCGCTGACGTGGCCAACATGGGAACATCCTACGCAATCCATGCGCCACTCTGGGCGGGTAGCTTCACGGTGAGATCTTCCCCAGTCACCCACACGGGGTGACCACCGAGTTTATCAGTTGCGCTAGCGGGAAGCCCCACTCTGGGCAGCCGCAGTTCGGTTGGTGAATTGCCCGTGTGAACGACCACAACCACCGGAGTTGCGCCCTCGCGCACGTAGGCGTACGTACCTGCAGCTGCGTCCAGGTGCAGGACACGCCGAGCCCCATCGAGCAGCGCGGGATGGGCGCGACGCAGCGCTACCAGGTGCCGAAAGAACGCGTGTAACGCACCATCTTGGTACTCACCCCACTTCATCGGCTGACGTGCCTCTTCAAAGACACCAAAGCTGTTTTCGCCGTGGATGGGTCGCTCCTGGCCCACGCCCACCTCCGTTCCATAGTAGACAATGGGCGGTCCGGGGAGGGTAAAGAGGATCAACGCCGCCAATCGTACCATGGATCGATTCCCCTCGGTCATGAAGAGGAAACGATTCATATCGTGGTTATCGAGGAACGATGGGCGTATGAAGTGAGGGGGGAAGTAGGCCTCATGGCTAGCAAGGAGCGCCTCTAGGCGGGCAAGATCCCAGGTCGCGCGAGCGAACGTTTCGCGCAGGGCATGGGTGAGGGGAAAATCGAGCACACCATCCATCCGTCCAGCGTAGGTACGCAGGAAGTCGGGCTGGTGGATAATTTCACCGAACAGCCAGCAGTCGGAGCGGGCTGCGCGGCAGGTGCGCAGGAAGTCTGCCCAAAAGGCATGGGATGGGCCGTAGGCATAGTCGAGGCGCAACCCATCAGCGCCGGCACGCAACCAGTGGGCTGCGGCATCAAGGATGTGCGTACGCGCCGGGGGGTAGTTCAGATTAAGTTCAGGCAGTTCGCGCACACCGAAATAGCACTTGTAGGTATCGGGCCACGACTGCCAAGTGTACCAATCATGGAACTCGCTTGCCTCATCGGTACGCGCAGCCACGAAGGTGGGGTGGAGCGACGACCAGTGGTTGGCCACAAAATCGAGGATGACCCGCATACCACGGGCGTGAGCCAGCGCAAAGAGTTCTAGCAGATCGGCGTTATTACCCAAGCGTGGTTCTACCGTGTAGAGATCGGTCGCATCATAACCGTGGTGTGAGGGGCTTGCGAAGACCGGTGAGAGCCAGATCGCCGTAAAGCCAAGCTCCTGGATATAGTCAAGCTTCTCGATGACACC
>CAIWUD010000306.1 GCA_903915775.1 uncultured Chloroflexota bacterium
ACATCACCGACCCGCCCGGTGCGGTAGCGCTCCTTCAGATCGTTCACCTCGGCGCGATCGGGGTTGAAGGCATCGTGGTAGGCAAAGACGGGGTTGCCCTCAACCTTCCCCGGAATGTCGGCCCGAACCCTGGCCGGGTCGGTGTACATCGCACGCACCTTCTGGGCAACGGTCCGCGGATCATCGGAGAGGAAGATCGCATTGCCGGCACTCTTACTCATCTTCCCCTGACCGTCGGTGCCGGGCAGCGTACCAACGTCGGGGACGAGGGCATCGGGCTCAGGGAAGACATCACCGTAGAGGAAGTTGAAGCGGCGCGCAATCTCACGGGTGATCTCCACGTGAGCCTCATTATCCTTCCCCACCGGTACCAGATGGGCACGTGGCATCAAGATGTCAGCTGCTTGGAGCACCGGGTAGCCCAGGAGGCCAAAGGGGAGTTGCTCCTCATCGATATTCGCATTGCGGGCCATATCCTTGATGCTGGGTAGACGGGCGAGGCGCGGAACGGTGACGAGCATCTCGAAGATCAGGTTGATCTGGTAGATCTCCTTGACTGCCGACTGGACGTAGAAGGTTACCTTCTCAGGGTCGATACCCACCGCAAGATGGTCAAGCACAAGGTCACGGATATTCTGGGGAATCTGCGCAATATCATCACGGGTCGGCTTGGTGGTCAGGACGTGGAGGTCGGCAATGATGAAGAAACATTCGTAGCTCTCTTGGAGGGCCACCCGATTCGCAAGTGAGCCAACATAGTGGCCGAGGTGGAGTTTCCCGGTTGGGCGATCGCCCGTAAGGATACGTTTGCGTAGAGTCATGGAATCCTCTCATGGTATACTGCGGCCATCCCGTTTGTGATCATCATCGCGGGCATGCTTCAATTGCGGCTGCGCCAGCTTAACCGTTCCGTGGTACCAAGGTTGAGTTGGTCTTTTTTGCAGAGGGCTGCGCTCTTCACGCCTTCTGTGTGATTGAACGATGCCTCCATCCGGAAAGGAAGATCTGTGCCACGCCCGCAGCGTCTGCTTAGCTTCACCCTGCTCCTCATCGTCTGTACGCTGCCCCTCCTGATCCAGAGCCCGGTCCGTGCGCAGAGTGGGGCCTCATTCACGAGTAGTAGCCCAGTCGTTACCCCGCTCAGTCCCACCATGGTTCGTGTCAGCGTGGCTGGCTACTCGGGACCGGCCAACCTGCTCATCTTCGACAGTCGCTCACGCTTCGCCGGCAGCTTCGAACTACGTCTCGCAGATGGCCAGGGTGTGGTAGAGGTGCTCCCACGGGGAGCCCTCGGGAACCATTGGGCTGCGCTCTTCCTCGCCGACGGACGTCAGGTGACCAACGGCACCATCTACCGGCTCGATGCGGAGAGTAGCGTCCAGACCGGGGTCAGCTCCTTTGATCAACTCTACGGGCGGGTGCGCACGTTCATGGCCGCCAAACGTCTGAGCTACGCGATCGAGGGGAAGCAGGTGAGTGGCTACCGTTCACCCGACAGTCCACTGCTCTGGCTCCGTGATCACTACTACCAGAATCGGGCGTTCCGCTACTTCGAGCAAGATCTCAAGAGCCTGATTGAGGCGAACCGACGTGTCCAGCGCGCCGATGGGAGCCTACCCGATTTCTTGGCTCGGCCCGAGTGGGGCATCCCAGCGATGCGCACCGCTGTGGAGGCTGACGTGGAGTATCTCTACGTCCAGCTGATCTACGAGACCTGGCAGACCAGTGGCGACACCGATTGGATGCGCTCCATGCTGCCTTCGGCGCAACGGGCCATCAACTACACGCTCAGCTCACCGGAGCGTTGGGACAAGGGGCTTGACCTGGTCAAGCGCCCTTTCACGATCGACACCTGGGACTTCGAGTATGGACCGACGACGCGCGATCCTACCACGGGCAAACCCGCACCACGCCACTGGATCGACGGGGCAACCAAGTGGGGCATCTTCCACGGCGACAATACCGGGTTAGCCGAGGCGCTCCGCTCGCTTGCAGCCATGGAAGAGCGTGCCGGTTACTGGGATCTCGCGGCACAGCGACGGAGTTTGGCCAACGACATCATGGTGCGGCTCAACCGGCTCAGCTGGAACGGCAGCTTCTACACGCACCATGTCAAGCTGGAGCCCTACGATGTACCGGGGGTCGATGAAGCCATGCAGCTCAGCCTCTCGAATGCGATTGCCCTCAACCGAGGCGTGCTGAGCCTTGCTCAGGGGCGGGCCATTCTGGGTGAGTACCAGCGTCGGCTCAATGACCCCAAGCGTACCGCGTTTGCCGAGTGGTACAGCATCGATCCACCCTTCCCAGCCGGAGCCTTCGGGCTCGATGGACGTCTTGGTGAGCGTCCTGGCGAGTATGTGAATGGTGGGATCATGCCCCTCGTGGGCGGCGAGCTTGCCCGTGGGGCCTTTCGCTACGGCTACGAGAGCTATGGCTTCGACATTCTCTACCGCTACGACGAACTGATTCAACGTAGTGGGGCGACCTACCTCTGGTACTACCCCACCGGTGGCATCGCACCTGCCAACGAGTTTCTGCCAACTGATGGCTGGGGTTCTAGCGCGATGCTCGGCGCGCTCATGGAGGGCGCGGCTGGCATCGAGGATCAGGGGATTGCCCTGAGCCACGCCACCCTCAGCCCGCGCTGGCTGGCTGCCCCGCGCCACAGCCTCAACAGCGCGTACGCTGTCGCCCGCTACGCCACCTCCGACGGCTACGCAGCCTACCGCTGGCAACACGAGCCAGCAAGTTCGCCCGGGGCTGAGGGACGGTTGAAGCTTGAAGCGACCGGTAGCGGCGAAACCCTGCGCGTACGGATGTTCCTGCCACCTGGAGCACAGACGGTCGTTGAGGTGCAGCTCAACGGTCAGCCGGTAGCGTATG
>CAIWUD010000307.1 GCA_903915775.1 uncultured Chloroflexota bacterium
AAGATCTTCCGCGAAGAGTTGGCAGCCTGGGCAGCGCAGCGGGTTGCGCCAACCGTGCGTATGCGGTGAGGTTTGTGCAACTACGCACCAGCTGGAGGCTCCCCTATGCTTACGCTCGTTACTGGTGGGAATGGCTTTGTCGGGCGCTACCTTGTTGAGCAGCTGCTGGCCCAGGGTGATCGCGTGCGCGTGGTGGGGCGTGGCAGTTACCCCGAGCTCAGTAGCCTGGGGGTAGAGTGTATTCAGGCCGATCTGAGCAGCCCCGAGGCGGCGACGGCCCTTGCGGGTGCGATGCGTGGCGTTGAGGTGGTCTTCCATGTCGCGGCGAAGGCGGGGATCTGGGGCAGTTTTGAAGATTTCTACCGCAGCAATGTCACAGCTACCCAGCGTGTGGTACGCGCTGCAGAGCGCGCCGGCGTACCGAAATTCGTCTACACCTCCTCGCCCTCAGTCGTCATCGGTGAATCCGATCTGGCTGGCGTTGATGAGCAGACCCCCTACCCGGCGCGTTACCTCGCGCCCTACCCGGCCACCAAGGCGCTTGCTGAGCGTTACGTGCTCTCGCGTACGGCAATCGCGGCGACAGCCATCCGCCCCCACCTGATCTGGGGTCGGCGCGATCCCCACATCTTCCCCCGACTCCTGGCCCGCGCCCGTGCCGGTCGCCTGGTGCGCATTGGCGATGGCACGAACATGGTTGACGTAACCTATGTGGAGAATGTGGCGGAAGCGCACCTGCTGGCTGCTGCAGCGCTGGGCGAACGCTCTGCGCTGCGTGGTCGGGCCTACTTTATCGGCCAGGAGCAGCCAGTGAAGCTCTGGGACTTTATCAACGAGATCGTGACCCGATCGGGGCTGAAGCCGGTACGGCGCTCGTTGCCGCTCCCCGTTGCCCTGCGCCTTGCGGGGCTCATGGAGCAGACCTACCGCCTGCTCAGGCTACCGGGTGAACCGCCACTGACGCGGCTCATGGTGAGCCAGTTGGGTCGTAGCCACTGGTTCGACCACACTGCCGCCCAGCGCGATATTGGCTATGGCCCGCGCATTACTACGGCAGAGGGGCTGCGCCGTACCCTAGGCTGAAGGGCGGGTGCGCTACACCTGCCGCGGGCTGCCGGGCAGCAGGTCGGGGCTATCACGGACGGGTAGGCGACCCAGGGCCACAAGGGCAGCGACCCAGAGGAGCGGCAGGAGCCAACCGGTCAGCCCGGTGACGCCAACCAGAGCTGGGTCGAAACTCGCACCGGCCGCCTGTAGAGCCACCACGATGCCCCCAGTGGCGTTGAGTGCGCCGTGGGCCAGGGCTGACGGCCAGACACTACCGGTAGCAAGGCGTGTCCAGCCAAAGAGGATGCCCCAGACGCTACACATTGCCACCATCACTAGCCAGCCGAAGGCCAGATGGTTCGGGTAGTTGTACCCGAGCAGGATCAGCGGTGCGTGCCAGAGCCCCCAGATGACTCCGCTGATCAGCAGGGCTGGCCACTGGCCCAGGGGCAGTAGGCGGGGCAGGAGGTAGCCGCGCCAGCCCCACTCTTCGCCCAGGCTGGGGAAGAAGTTGAGGAGTGGTGCGGCGGGCAGGAGGGCGAGTTGGGCAAAGAGGATGGTCTGGATGGGGAGTTGCTCGAGGGTTGCTGCGCCACCAGCCGCTTCGAGTAGCTCCCGAAAGCCAGAAAACTCGACGAGGTCAAGTTGGTAGAGGCCAAAGAGTGCACCGACGAAGGGTGTGGCGAGGCCCATCAGGATGACGCCCACCCAGGCGAAGAGCCAGTACCAGCCCCAACCGCGCCCCTTCCCCAGACGGAGGCCTGTTGCAATGGCCACCCCCCCGGCAGGGGGGCTGATCCAGCGCGTGACGATGAGGGTAGCA
>CAIWUD010000308.1 GCA_903915775.1 uncultured Chloroflexota bacterium
ACGCGAGGCTGCCCGGCTCGCCCCTAACGAGCCGATCATGCTGCCGCCGAGTCATGGCACGATCGCCCTCGATGGTGAGCGCGAGTTTGAGCTCGATGGTGCTGAGCGAGCCCTGATCACGCTCGACCTCCATGGACCACTGACGCTCAACGTGGATGCCACACTGACCTATGCGGCACGCCAGGGGTTGCTACGCCAGCACGATTAGGGGCTATGAGCGGTCACTCACCGTAGAGGTTGAGCCCGCTGGCGGCATTGAGCGACATGTGCCGCCGCGCAATCGTCCGGAGCAGGGTGTCGTTCAGTATCAACTCGGCTGGTTGACCGCTGAGTTGGGCCCGCCGTGCCCGCCATGCGCGTAAGCGGTGGTAGACGGTGCGCTCCTCATCAGTGAGCGGAGCTTCGGGAAGCTTGCCCCACGGCTGCTGTGAGCTACGACTCCGCTCGCCGGGCGTAGCCTCTTCGTAGAAGACGAGGATCGACCAGGAGCCAGCCTCAACTCTGGCGCTCTGGATGGCGTAGACCTGAATCTGGTGCAAGAAGTCGTTGAGCCGAGTAATATCCTGCTGGGCATCCTGGGGGCTGTGACGAAGGATGAATTGACGACAGCGCACGTTCAGGCTCCTCTCTGGTTGCTGCTGAGTGTCTGTTGCTTTATGTACCGCCGAGAGGGGGGAAAAGTTACGGAAATAGCCCGTAAAGCCCAGGAGCTTGAGCCCTGGGAGAGAAGGGCTTTACCCGCTTGAGCGGCTGTAGCTCCTTGACGAACATACGTGCGTATAGTATACTGCCTGTATGTATCTATTACAGGCGGTAGATGGAAATCAGGCAACCTCACCAGCCCTACCATACCGATCACTGTATGGTCTTGAGCTGCCAGTACCATGTACTCTTCTGCCTGAACTATCGGCGGAAGGTGCTGAACGAGCCTCTTGCAGCCCGGATGAAGGATCTGCTCCTGGCGAAGCAGGCCGAGTATGGCTCCACGGTCATTGAAAGGGAAGTCCTGCCCGATCATGTCCATCTCCTGTGGGATGCCGACCCTCGGGAGGGTATGCTTGGGATGGTGGCGAACATCAAGGGCTCTCCCTCCCACGAACGGCGCAACGAGTTCCCCTGGCTCAAGCAACGCTTGCCGACGCGGTGGACACGCAGCACGTGCATCTCAACCGTGGGAGCCGTCACATGGGATCTGGTCACGCAGTCCATCGAAGCCCAACAGAGCGTCTGATGAGCCGCAAGAGCTTCAAATACCGCATCTACCTGACGAACGGCCAGCGGCGTATCCTTGAGCAGCAGCTTGAGGAGTGCCGCTGGACCTACAACGAGGTGCTGGCCGAGCGTAAGCGGGCGTATGAGGAGCGTGGCGAGACGTTGCGGCGGTACGACACGCAGGCGATGCTGCCGGTCTGGAAGCGGGTGCGGCCAACCTTGAAGCTCGTCCATAGCCAGGTGCTGCAAAACGTCTGCGTGCGGGTGGATCTCGCATTCAAGGCCTTCTTTCGTCGGGTCAAGGAGGGAGCCCAAGCGGTCGGGTTCCCGCGCTTCAAGGGCTTCGGGCGCTATGACAGCATCACCTACCCGCAATATGGAAACGGTGCAGAACTGGACGGCGAGCGGTTGATCCTCTCGAAGGTCGGGGCCGTCCATGTGGTGTTGCATCGCCCGGTGGAAGGCACGCCCAAGACCGTCACGCTCACCCGGTCGCGTACGGGCAAATGGTACGTCTCCTTCTCGTGTGCGGTGAAAGCCAAGCCGCTGCCGCCTACTGACGCGGTTGTGGGCGTGGATGTGGGGTTGGCTTCGTTTGCCACCCTCTCGCATGGTGAGGAGATCGAGAACCCGCGCTTCTACCGGCGCGATGAGGCTGATCTGAAACGTGTCCAGAAGCTCAAGGATGCGGCGAAGCATGCTCAGCAGTGGCATGAGCACCGTCGCCACAAGAAAGCCCTGGCCCACATCCATGAGCGGATTGCCGACCGGCGGGCGAACTTCGCCCATCAGGAGAGCCGCAAGTTGGTTGATCGCTATCAGGTGATCGTGTGTGAAGACCTGGCCCCGATGGAGATGGGCCGCAGTCGTGGGATGCGCAAAAGCATTGTGGACGTGGCGTGGATCCAGTTTATCGAGATGACCGTCGCCAAAGCGGAAGAAGCTGGGCGGCGGGTGATTCTGGTCAACCCCCGCAACACGACCAAAATGTGCTCTACCTGCGGTGAGATTGTCCCCAAGAAGCTGAGCGAGCGTGTCCATACCTGCCCCCATTGTGGGCTGGTGCTGGGCCGTGATCAAAACGCGGCGCTCAACATTCTGCAACGGGGGCTCCAATCCCTTCGATTGTCGCACGACGAGTGTGGGGCGGCACACTCAGAAGCCCAGGTGCTTTAGCCCTGGGAGCCGTTCACGCTTTGGCGCCAAACCCTCGATCTACTACAAAATCCCATCGCATATTTATAGCTTCTGAACATCACTCGCCTATACTGACCGGTGTGAACTGCTGTAGCACAGCACCCACGTAGGTCGTAATCCTGATTAGGCACATGGCACGGCCCTCTTCTGGGACGCCCCCCATGAATGTCTAGCGAGTAGTGATGAAGGAGTAACAACCATGGAATGGCGCAAGATTGGTATGAAAGCGGTTATTGCTGGGGCCCTAGTTCTCGGCATGGTCGTTGGTCTCGGGATGGGGTTGGTTGGTCGTAGTGCGGTGGCGAGTGCCCAGACTGAGACTCAGACTACGACCGGCAAGGCGAGCTTGGTCAGTCGCTTTTTTGACCAGTTGGCAGCGGCTCTGGGCATCCAGCGGACGGAGTTGGACAGCGCGATGAGCAGTGCTGCGAACCAGACCCTGAGCGCGGCGGTGGCCGATGGTACGATCACCCAGGCTCAGGCCGATCGCATGAACGAGCGTCTCCAGGGCGGTGACTTTGGTGCCTTCTTTGGTGGGCGCGGCGGACGTCACGGTGGTCCGATGGTAGCTGGTCTCCACGAAGCCGTGCTCGGTGCAGCTGCGCAGACCCTGGGCATGACTGCCGATGAGCTGCACACTGCCCTGCACGATGGTCAGACCATTGCCGACCTGGCAGCGGCCAAGGGTACGACTGCGCAGGCGGTGCAGGATGCTGCCCTCGCAGCAGCGAAGACGACGCTGGATCAGGCGGTGGCGGCGGGGACAATCACCCAGGCCCAGGCTGATCAGATCTACACCCATATGCAGGAGCGTGGTTTGATGGCGGGTGGCCCCGCTGGTCACCGCGGTCGTGGGCACCACGGTCGTCCGTAGTTCATCGCGTACACCCTGCGACGCCTCTCCCCCCAACGGGGGAGAGGCGTTTTATGTAACCCATCCCCGGGAGCGCGGGCGGCTCGCCCGCAGTACCTTTTCACACTTCTCCTGGAGTGAGGGTGTCTCGCCCTCGTGGTGCCTCCGTATGGGCAGCCCCCCATGGTTGCCCTACCGTTGGCTTACCCCAAGTCTGAACAGTTACCGCCCTGCCACGCTGCTACGCGGGGCGACTAGGCTTGGCGCAGGGAGCTACTCCGCCTCAAACCCGGCCTGGGTGAATTTGAGCGTCCGGCTATTCTCGGTCACCGTGCGCACGAGTTTCTCTGGTGCACCGTCGGGAATGTCGGCCTCAATTTCGAGGGTAACGCGGACATTCGCGCCGAGTTGCCCAACAAGGTGGGCAATGACTTCTTCGGCGATCTTGCTGGCGTCGAGTCCGGCGCGCTCGGCGCTCAGGGTGACACTGCCGTGGAAGCGGCGCAGCTTGCGCGAACTTACCAAGGGGCGTAGTGGATCAGTGTCCCCAGACCCTCCGCCTCCCCCTGGGAGCTCCGTGGTGGCAGGTGGGACAATGTCGACCACAGGGAGCGTAGTATCACTACCTCCACGCCCCTTGACCTCGTGCTGGTGGCGCGCAGCGGCCTCGGCATCAAGCTGTCGCTTGGCGCTCTCCGGCTTGACGATCAGCCCCCCATCAGCGTCGCTGAGCGTGACGATGGTAGCGGCACGTAGCCCACGGTAGCGCC
>CAIWUD010000309.1 GCA_903915775.1 uncultured Chloroflexota bacterium
CAACCCGATGACGCTCACCATCCCCCCTGGATGGCGGGCGGTACAGGCGTCCATCAGCGCTGCCCGCTGCGCCACGAGTGCAACCAACGGGGCGAACTCCACCACCCCCGCCGCGTAGAGCGCCGTCCACTGCCCCACGCTGTAGCCCGCCAGCCACTGCGGCGGCCCGTGCTGCGCATACCACTGGTCGTACGCCAGGCTGCTCACCAACACCGTCAGCAGCGAGCTTACCGCATTCCGGTTGAGGAACGCCTCCCCCTGCTCCTCCAGCGCCTGTGCTACATCGACCCCAAGGGCTGCGCAGACCAAGGCGTAGCGTTCGGGAAAGGCGGGCAACGAGCGAACAGCCGCCACCATCGTAAGGGCATGGGCCCCCTGACCGGGAAAGAGCGCTGCGTAGGGACGATCGTCCATCGGGTGGTACCACGCCTCTATTCAGTCGGGTGCCGCTGTGCCGTCAGGCCGAAGACCAATCTGCGCCAACTGTGGGGTCAGGGTGGCCAGATCCGGGATGTGCTGCACCCGGTCCAACGCCTCCGCCCGGTCCATCAGCCCCGCGCGAACCTGCTCGGCAAGCTCCAGCACGTAGGGGTGAAAGCCGTGCTGCCGGTAGTGGAACGCAATACCCACGTCGTTGAGCCGGCAGTTACTCGAGTGGCGTCCCGTATCCTGGCTCGGCTGCCACCCCAACGCCTGGATCGTCGTGAGGATCTCCTCCTCCCGCAACGCCACGGTCAGCATCGGGTTGATCACCGTCACGTGGCCGTTTGGGTGCTGCTGGAGCAGACTCTGGCGGATGAAGAAGAAGTGGCCAGCCGCCGGCCCAAAGAGCTGCGTGTAGCGCTCCTGCTGTGGTGCCCGCATGCGCTCCTGCTGGATCAGGTTGAGGTCGAGCACTGCCATATCCTTGGGTACCTGCCCACCGATGTAGCCCCCCGCAATCAGCGGGGCTTCGTGCTGGATGGCGAAGGTGACCATCAGGGTATTGATCATGCTGATGCAGGAGTTGCAGATGGCACTTGCCCGCTTAATCGCCGCTGGGCTCTGCACCCCGCCCGCGGTGACACTGGTACGGTACATCCGCGCCATGAAGGTGGGGGCTGGGCGAAACATGAGGAAGTCGACGCCGAGCGCACTGGTCACCGTCGTGCAGTTCGTCCTCGCTTGCTCGGAGAGGAAGCCGTTGTCGATGGTGACCGCCAAGCAGCGGAGCTGGTAGGTCCGCACGAGGGACTGGAGCGTATAGCTCGAGTCCTTCCCCCCGCTGAAGGCGACGATACAGTCGTACGCCCCCTGGCCCCGGCTCGCCGCAATCACCGCCTCCATGCGCGCCCGGAGCTGCTGGCGTGCGACGGCCACCGAACCAGCGGTCGCGGCGTCTTGGCAGTAGCCACAAACCCCCGCGGCATCGAAGGTGATCCCGGGAAATGTTGCGGGGAGCACGCAGCGCGTACAGGTGACGGGGAGCTCAGCGGCCATGGCGCAGCTTCTCCTGAACCACCGCCGCCACCCCGGCCAGGGAGTTGAGCCGATTGCTCAGCAGGTCCTCGTCACTGAAGGTCACGGCAAACTCCCGTTCGAGGAAGGTGATCAGTTCAACGAAGCCAAACGAATCAAGGTGGCCAGACTCGAAGAGGTTCGTCGTGGGCGTGACCCGTTGCCCATCGAAGGTCACGAGGAACTGGCTCTGCATGAAGCGCGCAATCTGCGGTGTACAGTCAGACATCATACATCCTGTGGAACACGGATACGCCCCGAGCGCTACCCACCAAGTATAGCAGCCTATCGTGAATAGATCGTGAATAGATCGTGAAATAGATGATGCGCGCGAATACGTCGTGGGGCAAGGAGCCCGGAGTGAGTATCTGTGCACGTTCGGGGTAAACGACTGGAGGCGGTTGGAGCCGCTGGCTGGCTGCGGAGGGCGAGGCAGTGGTCGAATGGATTGAGCCCGCGGGCTTGCCAGGTTTTGGTGGGTCGTGCTGCCTCCAACTGGTAGCGCAACTCCGTGTCGATCTGCCGCACCAGCGTCGCCGTGTACCCCGGGGGCAGCGACTGGTACTCCGCCAGCGTCGCCCCCTGCGGCAACCCAGCCAAGCGGTTCACCTCCTCATCCGAGGGGAGCTCCTCCAGCGCCCGTCGCAAGCAGTTCGCGAGCTCCCCTCCCTCCAACGCTGCCTGACGCGCCAGTTCCTCGGTAAAAAGTACGCCCCCCCAGCGACCGATCCATCGTACTCGCCAGCGTCTGCGCAATCCAGCGGAGCAGCGTCTGGATCCCCGGCTTCTGCCGGTGGCTCCGGCTCATCATCGCCAGATCCGCCGTGCTCAGCTCTACCTGCTGGATCAGGCTGGCAGGGTCAAACTCGTCCAGCACGACGACCCCCGCATCCTGCCACCAGTGCGTCGCTTTCAGCAGCGGTGTCGTCGCAAAGAAGTTCCCCTCCTGCGCAAACTGCTGCAGGTAGCGACACTGCTGTACGTGGGGGCAGCGGCGCATGCAGAGCGCCTCGCGCACCTGGTAGCCCTTCTGGGCCAGCACCGTCGCCTCCGGGAGTTTGCGACAGTTCCCCGGGTGGCGTCCCTCCAGCGGGATCAACGGGATCCCCTGCTGATCACGGATCTGCTCTTTGCGGAGCGCTGTCCAGACCAGGGTTCCTCGCTCAGCCGCCTCACTCGGGAGCTGCTCCGTCGTCATCCCCTGCTGCCACTGCTGCAGCCCGAGGGTCGTGTTGTAGCCCTTCCCCGTCCCCGGCGGATGGGCAAGTACCAGGAAGCCCGTCCCGCTCGTGAAACTATTCATAGTTGGGGTAAGCCAAGGGCAGGGCAACCACGGGGGGGTGCCCGTACGGGGGAGTGCCACGAGGGCGAGACGCCCTCGCTCCAGGAGAAGTGTGAACAGTTACCCGCTCGTCGTGTGGGCCGCCGTTGCCTCGACGATCGCCGCCCGCGCCTCGGCAAGCGTCCCTGTAGTCGCCTGAGCCTCCCCGTCCCTATCCATCTTCCTATCCATCCCCTCATCCAGCTTCCTGTCCATCTTCCCATAGGCCTGCTGGGCCTCGGCGAGCGACAGCCGGGTCGGTCGTGGGCGACGCAGCGGGTAGCGGTGCGGAACCGTGAGCTGGTGCCGCTCCAGCATCGCGCTGCTGATCGAACGGTGGTAGTCGTCCAGCAGGGGCGCCTGGTCGATCAGCTGTTGGAAACGGGTCGCCCCCGCACGGAGCAGGAACGTGTCGATCTCCTCCTTCTCCTGCCCAGGGTGGAGCGGTAACCGGGCGACCCGCACCTGGAGCCCTGCCGCAGCGCAGACCGCCCCGTGCCGCAGGCACCACTGCTCTTCCGGGGTGAGCAGCGGGACGCCATTGGTGACCGTACGTGGCTGGCTGTCGTAGCAGAGCACGACCTCGGTGACCCCCCGTGCTCGCAAGGCCTGCGCCCACCGGTCTCGGAAGAGGGTCAGGCCCGGCTGACCGATGGTCGGCGCGTCGAGTTTCCCGTCGTGGTACGCCTGGAGCGCCGCGAGCGCCTTGAACTCAGCCTCAGTGACGATCACCGTCGTGGTTCCTGGCGTGACCGCGTCCCACCCGAAGGGAAACCGAGCACCACGGGGCTCATACGGCCCGAGCGAGCGGTAGCCCTTCCCCCCATCGTAGCGACGGGTGCGGAGGTCTACCACCTCGCCATCGGCAATGTAGGGGAAGACGATGCGTCCTGTGAGGTTCCAGTGGGTACGCACGCGGCCCGTCGCATCAGTCACGAGGAGCCCTGCGGCTTCAGCGTGGGAGACCGCGTCCGGACAGGTGGCACGCAGGTGCTGCACCAGACTGTCCGGGTCGCGCAGGGTGACCCCGAGGAGGTAGCGGCTGATCGTCGCATCGGTGAGCCCGCGTGCGTGGAGGTAGGCACGAGGCTCGGGGTGGCAGCCATCGAGGAGCCAGGCGTGCGCCCAGAGCGCAGTAGCGGCGTAGAGCTGGCGGTAGGCGGGAATGGCATCCGAGTGGGGGAGAGCAACGACACGGTGATCGTCGGTCGAACGGGGCTGGGACGATCGCCCAGGCTCAGAACCGGCAGCGCGAGGCGCACGGAGGTCAGGCCGGTCGGGCCGGTCGGGCCGGTCAGGCCGGTCGGGCTGGTCAAGCTGCGCCAGCAGACCACTCGTGTTGCAGACACGGCACCAGAAACGCTCAGCAGGGCGGCCACTGCTCGCATCTGCATCCATCCAGAGGTGGAACCGGTCAGTACCGCCATCGGCACAGAAGGGACAGGGGCCGGTGTAGAGGCGCTGGTGACGACTGGTGAGCCGCAAGGGCGGGAGCTTGGGG
>CAIWUD010000310.1 GCA_903915775.1 uncultured Chloroflexota bacterium
GGTGCTACCAGGGCTGGGCTTTTGCGGAGGGCTACGCCCTCCACGCCTCCCGTTTGCGTGACCGTCTGGTGCTACCAGGGCTGGGCTTTTGCGGAGGGCTACGCCCTCCACGCCTCCCGTTTGCGTGACCGTCTGGCGCTACCAGGGCTGGGCTGAGGTTTTTTTGCGGAGGGCTGCGCCCTCCGCACCTCCCGTGAGGTGGTCTTGTTGAAGAGACGCACCCGCCATGCTATGATGCGCTGCAGCTACCATGGCGGGCGGTACGCCTGCCGTAACCAGTTGGAGCCACGCCTATGACTACCTCCCAGATGCGCCCCAAGCCCGAGGTGATGAGCCCTGCCGGCTACTGGCCACAGCTCTATGCGGCGATCGAAGCTGGTGCCGATGCGGTCTACCTCGGTCTGAAACAGTTCAGTGCACGTGCAAAGGTTGGCTTTACGCTCAGTGAGCTGCCCGAGGTGATGGCCACCCTGCACCGGCGTGGCGTGAAGGGCTATGTCACCTTCAATACGCTGGTCTTCGACCGTGAACTGACTGAGGCGGCACGGAGCGCTGCGGCAATTGCCGCAGCTGGGGCTGATGCGTTTATTGTCCAGGATGTGGGGGTCGCCCGCCTGCTCCGTACCATCGCCCCCGAGGTAGAAGTGCATGGTTCGACCCAGATGTCGATCACTTCTGCAGAGGGGGTTGAGTTGGCTCGGCAGTTCGGGGTGAGTCGTGTGGTTCTGGCCCGCGAACTCTCACTCAAGGAGATCGCTGCTATCCGGCAGGCAACGGCGCTCGAACTGGAGATCTTTGTCCATGGTGCCCTCTGTGTCAGCTACTCGGGTCAGTGCTTCTCCTCGGAGGCGTGGGGCGGGCGTAGTGCTAATCGAGGCCAGTGTGCCCAGGCCTGTCGTCTACCGTACGATCTCTTCGTTGATGGACAACAGCGCCCCCTCGGTGATGCTCGCTACCTGCTCTCACCAGGCGATCTCTATACCCTCCCTGAACTACCGCAGATCATGAAGCTTGGTATCTCGGCACTAAAGATTGAAGGGCGCTACAAAGATGCCGCCTACGTTGCCCTCACCACCGCCGCCTATCGCAAGGCGGTTGATGAGGCGTGGGCCGGGATGCCCCTCAGCCTTACCCGCACCGAGGAGCTCCGCCTAGAGCAGGTCTACTCCCGTGGTCTGGGGGCCTTCTTCCTCACTGGTACCAACCATCAGACGGTGGTGCGCGGGCGTGCCCCACGCCACCGTGGCGTGCTGGTGGGGCGGGTGGTACAGCTGCGCTCGCGCAGTCTGCTGGTTGCCCCAGAACGGCTACCTGCGGAGGTACAGATCAAGCCTGGCGATGGTCTGGTCTTTGATGCTGCAGACTGGCGCAGCCCGGAGGAGCCTGAAGAGGGTGGGCGCGTCTACCATGTCTACCCCGCCCACGATGGTCTGCTCGAACTGGAGTTTGGCTACGATGCGGTCGATCTGCGTCGTATCCGCGTCGGTGATCTCCTCTGGCGGACCCATGACCCTGAACTGGAGCGGCAACTCCGTCCCCTGCTGCAGCCCGCAGCTCCCCTGCGTCGCCAACCGCTGCGTGTGCATGCCATCGCCCACGAGGACGCACCACTCCAACTCGTGTGGAGCCTCGTCGACCATCCCGAACTCTCGGTGGAGGTGACCTCGCCTGAGCCCCTCGGTCGGGCGCGTAACCGTGGGTTGAGCGAGGCTACCCTGCGCGAACAGCTGGATCGCTTAGGGACGACACCCTACGAATTGGCACAACTCGAACTCGATCTGCGTGGTCAGCCCTTCGTACCTAGCTCGTTGCTGAATAGTTTGCGTCGTAAGGCGACTGATGCCCTCGCTGAGCTTCAGGGTCGTCCGCGGCCCACGCGAGGCAGTGACGCGGATGTGGCCCTGGCAATAGCGCTCGCCACTCCTCCAAGGCTCCCCGCCGTTGTTGCTCCCTCGATGCCACGCCTGCATCTGCTGGTGCGTACACCGGAGCAACTCGAAGCGGCCCTCCAGCTGCGTCCAGCCAGTATCACCCTCGACTATCTGGAGCTCTACGGGCTGCGACCGGCTGTCGAGCGTGTCCAGGCGGCAGGTATGATCGCTCGAGTGGCTACCCCCCGTATCCTCAAGCCCGATGAGCAGCGTATCGTTCACTTCCTCCACAAGTTGGGTTGCCCCCTCCTCGTACGCTCGAGTGGCCTGCTCTACGCCCTCCTCCAGGGTGAACATGCCGAGCTGCACGGTGATTTCAGTCTGAACGCGGCCAACCTTCTGAGTGCACGAACCTTTCTCGAACTTGGTCTTCAGCGCATCACCCCAAGCTACGATCTGAATGGGCTCCAGGTAGCTGAACTTGCTGGCGAACTTGGTGCTGAACTGCTCGAAGTAGTTGCCTACCAGCACCTCCCAGTTTTCCATACCGAACACTGTGTCTTCTGCCGTTTCCTCTCCACTGGGACGAGCTATAAAGATTGTGGTCACCCCTGCGAGAAGCATCGGCTTGCGCTCCGTGATCCACAGGGCCGTTCTCATCCCGTCCTCGCCGATGTCGGCTGCCGCAACACCGTCTTTGGTGCAGAGGCGCAGGAGGCGAGTCGCCATCTGAACGTCTGGCGTAGTGCGGGCATCACCGACTATCGCCTTGAGTTTGTCCACGAGCGGGCCGCTGAGGTGACGCTGATCACCACGGCTTTTACCGAGGCGTTGATGGGCACTATCACTCCCACCGAACTGGGGCGTCGCCTGGCTCGGGTTGCACCCCAGGGCACTACTGAAGGTAGCCTCTTTGTGCCCACAGGCGCGATCACGATCCCGCTGCTTCAGGAATAGTGGGTAACGGTTCACCCTTCTCCTGACGGGATCTAAGGTGGGGTGCGGCGGGCTGCGCTCTCCACCCACGTACCCTGAACTGGGATTACCGAGCGTCTGCTCGGTGTCTCTGGGCCCTAGGAACGCTGATCTGAACCGGGCCGTACCCCAACGGTCTACAGTTATGGTCGTAGCGGAACGCATAGCTCATGCCCACAAATGTATGGTACAATTCCAAGTGATCCAGTAGTTACGCTCATCGAGTGATCGTCACAGCCACGTTAGCTCTCTCACCCAGTGTCATCAGAAGCCCTGATGACCTAGGTTGTGGGCTGTTGCTGTTCAGTTAGGTGGTGTAGCTGCTCGGGATCTAGTGCGACGCCCACGACGTGTCGATAGGGTTCGGTACTGCGGCGTCATTGCAACACACAGGGGAAGAGACACGTGAAACGACAGATGATCGTAGTGTTGATCGGCACACTCGCCATGATCCTGGCGGCGTGTGGCGGCCAGACTCCTCAGGCGCCGGCTACGGAACAGCCGGCAGCGCCCGCACCCACCGCCGCTCCGGCGGCGCCCGCACCCACCGCCGCTCCGGCGCCCACGGCAGCCCCAGCTGCTACGGCAGCCCCAGCTGCCACGGCAGCCGGCGGCAATCTCCAGCAGCCCACCACTGGTGGTCGCCTCCAGACGATCATTAGCCGTGGCAAGCTGATCTGTGGCGCGAACCAGTCGCTGCCCGGCTTCGGCAACGTCGATAGCGCTGGTCAGTTCAGTGGCTTCGACATCGACTTCTGCCGCGCTGTTGCTGCGGCCATCTTCGATGACCCAGATGCTGTTGAGTTCCGCCCGCTGACGGCTCAGGAGCGCTTTACGGCTGTGCAGACGGGTGAGGTAGACGTGCTCATCCGCAACACCACGATGACCCTGAGCCGTGAGGGCTCGGTTGGCCTCGACTTTGCCCCCATCACCTTCTACGATGGCCAGGGCATGATGGTGCGTGTTGCTGATGGGATCAATAGCCTGGAGGATCTGAACGGGGCGCGTATCTGTGTCCAGACTGGTACGACCACCGAGTTGAACCTAGCTGATAGCTTCCGTGCACGTGGCCTCGAGTTCGAGGCGGTGGTCTTTGCGGAGGCCGACCCGACCTTCGCCGCCTACGAGAGTGGTCAGTGTGACGGCTTCACCACCGACAAGTCGGGCCTGGTGAGCTACCAGACGAAGGCGGCAAATCCCGCCGATCACAAGATCCTCGATGTAACCATGTCGAAGGAGCCCCTTGGCCCATCCGTGCTGCAGGGCGATCCACAGTGGGCCGATGCGGTCACCTGGGTGGTCTATGCCACCTTCCAGGCCGAAGAGCTTGGTATCACCTCGGAGAACATCGACAGCTTCCTGACCAGTGACCAGCCAACGGTGCGCCGCTTCCTCGGCATTGAGGGCGAGCTCGGCCAGGGTATCGGTCTGCCCAATGACTTTGCGGCACGGGTCATCCGCAACGTGGGTAACTACGCGGAGATCTACAACCGCAACCTTGGCCCGGACACGCCGTTCAACCTGCCGCGTGGTCAGAACTCCCTCTACACCGAGGGCGGCCTGCTCTACTCACCGCCGTTCCGCTAAGCAACGGTGGCCTACGGCCTTTGCAACCACGTTCGATACCGTCACGGGGAGGGCAACGCCCTCCCCGCAGCTTACCCAGGGGAGGCACTACAGCATGGCGGCTACCGCGCCTTCAGCGAAGACCAGCATTCCGTTCTACCGTGACTCGCGCATACTGGCGATCATTGCGCAACTCGTCTTTGCCCTGGCTATCGGCATGCTCCTCTGGTTGCTCTACAACCAGATGATGGATGGGCTCCGACGGGCTAACCTGCTACCGAGTTTCTCCTTCCTGAGCCAGCCGGCAGATTTTCCCATTAGCGAGTCGGCTATTCCCTTCGACCCCTCACAATCGTACGGCTACGCCTTCCTCGTGGGTGTCCTCAATACGCTGCGTGTTGCCGTACTTGGCATTCTGCTCGCTACCCTGCTCGGTATCCTGCTCGGCATCTGCCGCCTCTCGAGCAACTGGCTCCTGCGAAC
>CAIWUD010000311.1 GCA_903915775.1 uncultured Chloroflexota bacterium
CCTCGGAGCATCGTTAAACCGGCGTGGAAGCGGGACGAGCGGGACGAGTGGAAGCGGGACAAGTGGAAGCAGGGTGTTAGGCCTGAGCATCAATCCACTGCCTGAGCCAGTGCGTGAGCGCGTGGCCCACCTCACGAGCAAGAGTGGAGAGTTGCTCGTGAGCGTTGCCGACCCTGCACCGGATGGTGTCGAAAGCCTGGGGCGTAACCATCCGCTGATCGTCGCCCTAGCTGACTATCTCATGGAAACGGCCCTAGCACCTGGTGGAAAAACGTCCGTGGCTGCGCGATCAGGCGTCGTGCGAACGCGTACCGTCCAGAGGCGTACCCGTCTCCTGCTGCTCAGGGTTCGGATGTTGATCGAGCGGAGCCGTCAGCAGACGCCGATGCTTGCCGAGGAACTGGTAGTCACCGGCTTCAGCGGCCAGCCATCAACTCCTGCCTGGCTGAGCCAGCCTGACGCCCTGGCCCTCCTGGAGCAAACCCAGGCTTCCGCCAACCTCACCCGTGATGAGCGTCTGATTGCGCTCCAACAGGGGCTGGAAGAGCTGGCGTTGCTGGGGAATGAACTGGAGCGTATCGCGAAAGAGCGAGCGACCCGCCTTCGGGAGTCACACATGCGTGTGCGTACCCAGACAGGTGGTGGCTCAGTTCACGTTCGACCCGCGAGCCCACCCGACATCCTTGGCCTCTATATCCTGCTGCCATCGTTGAACTAGCTGAGATACCCACCATGCCATATACCAGCATTGTGACCGAGGGCGGGTTGCTCCCCACGGATATCCTCGACGCCATCGCCAGCGCCGAGTTGGATGGCCAGCGTCCCGAGGACTTCGGCCTGGAGCGCACCCGGAATCTTTCCGACCGCATTTCAGCGGCGTGGCAGGTCGCACGCAGCCAGTGGATCCTCTTCCAGTCCTACCTCGCCGACCTCGCACCCGGTGAGACCGGAACCACCGAGACCCGTGAGCAGTGGGTCATCCCACTGCTCCACCTCCTTGGCTACCAGCGCATCAGCCGTAATCGTAGCGCCTACGTGATCCAGGGTCGAACCTACGCGATCTCCCACCGGGCCGGTGAGGGCGACAACACCCCACCCGTCCACATCGAGGGCATCCGCACAAGCCTTGATGTGCGCCCCCCCTCGGGTCGGCCACGTCTCTCACCCCACGCCCTCGTGCAGGAGTATCTGAACTCCACCGAGCAACTTTGGGGCATTGTCACCAATGGTGAGCAACTACGCCTACTCCGCGACTCCTCGCGCTTCACTCGCCCCACCTACGTTGAGTTTGACGTGCGTGCAATCCTAGAAGGCGAGAAGTTCAACGAGTTTGTCCTGCTGTACCGCCTGCTGCACCGCTCTCGTCTACCCGTCAATACTGACGAGGCGGCATCTTGCCTACTGGAACAGTACCACCAACGCGCTATTGAGTCTGGTGGCCGCGTGCGTGATGGGCTACGTGACGGCGTGGAGTTGGCGCTAAAACTGCTGGGCAACGGTCTCCTACAACACCCGGCGAATACTGGGCTACGCTCACTGCTTACCCGTGGGCTGGAAACAGGGGTGGACAGCGATGTCAGCCTCACCGCTCTTGGGTACTACCAGCAAATCCTCCGGTTTGTCTACCGCTTGCTGTTCCTGATGGTCGCTGAGGATCGTGGTCTGATCGCTGCCGAGCGGCAGAGGGAGAAGAGTGATGACAGTGACAGTGACAGTGACAGTAACAGCGACAGTAACAGTGCTGGTAATAGTACCAATGCGCGCCAGTCGGCGTCATCACGACCTCCCGCTGACCGACGCCTCGCCATCTACCGCGAACACTATAGCGTTAGTCGCCTACGGCGTCTCGCCGAGACCTCTGGCGCTGGGCGCAGATCGTGCACCGATCTCTGGAACGGGTTGATGATCACCTTCCGGCTGTTCGAAGGCAGCGACGAAGTAGCCCCCAGTCGCTTAGGTCTTGCCCCACTCGATGGTGACCTGTTCGGCGGATCCTCCTGTGCCGCCCTCACCACCAACACCCGCCTTACCAATGCTGAGTTGCTGTCTACTATCCGGGCCCTCTCTCTCTACCACGAAAAGGAGAGCCGAAAAGCGGGCCAGACACTGCGCCGCGTGAACTATGCGGCCCTGGACGTGGAGGAGTTGGGTAGTGTCTACGAGAGCCTGCTCGACTATCGGCCCCTCGTGCAACTCGATGGCCAGCCGCGCTTCGAGTTGGTGCGCGGGACGGAGCGCAAGACGACGGGTAGCTACTACACCCGTCCCGAGTTAGTACAGGAACTGTTGAAGAGCGCCCTCGTACCAGTGTTGGAGGAGCGACTGAAGGCAGCTGGCCCCAACCCGAAGGCTCGTGAGGATGCCATCCGCCACCAGCGCGCGGCTCGCCCCCACGAGGCTATTACCCCAGCGAATATGGTGATCCAGAAAGCTGAGCGGCCTCCCCGCCGCGTGCCCCTCGATCCAGAGGCTCAGCTTGCAGAGGTCAACCGCCAGGGGGTTGAGGTCCACACCGAAGATCGTCTGACGGATCACATCGCGCACCGC
>CAIWUD010000312.1 GCA_903915775.1 uncultured Chloroflexota bacterium
AGTTGGAGCTTGTTCGCTCCAAAGACACGCCCCGCTTTCAGGAGTGAGTTATCGACCCCCTCAACACCAGTGACGGTGTTGATCAAGATGGGGAAGAAGCAGGTAATGAAGATGAGGAAGACCTTTGACTCCCAGTCGTACCCCATCGCTACAATGACTAGTGGGAGAAACGCAATGCGTGGGGTCGAGTAGAAGACCCAGACGTACGGGCCGAGGATGCGGTTGATAATACCGGAGGTTCCCATCAGCATGCCGAGGGGTATAGCCACAACCATGCTCAGCAGGAACCCTACCGCCATGTTACGCAGGCTCCAAGCCAAGGCAGTTGGAATACGTCCATCGGCGAGGGCTGGCAGCAGTTCACCGACGATTGCTGATGGCGGTGGTAGCCAGAGCGCTGGTACCAGTTGAACGGAGGTCTGCTGCCACTCCCACAACGCGAGAGCAATGAGCAGACTCACTACCATGATGATGGGTACCTTGACCCGTTGCCAGAGCACCGCGAGGTTCTTATCACTGGATAGCGGAAGCGTACGCGGTACCTGGTTGCTCGTCACCTCAATACTCATCGTGCCCCCCTAATCCCTCTTGAGCACTTGCTGTGCTTCACTCCGCAAAAGGTGCCAGATGTGCTCGCGCATCTCGACGTAGCGCGGCATACTCTTGATGTCATGCTGCCAACGTGGCCGTGGAAGGTCAACCGTGATCACCTCTTTAATTCGACCTGGTGCTGAGGTCATGACAGCAACCCTGTCACCGACCATCAGGGCCTCATCGATGCTGTGCGTGATGAAGATAACCGTCTGCTTCGTCTCGGCTAGGATCTTCTCCATCTCTTCTTGCATCAGCTCCCGGGTCATCGCATCGATCGCTGCAAACGGCTCATCCATGAGCAGGATACGCGGCCCAACGGCTAGTGCCCGTGCAAAACCAACCCGTTGGCGCATGCCGCCCGATAACTCGTGGGGAAACGCCTTCTCAAAGCCCTCTAGACCGACCAGTTTGACGAAGTGCTGAATGGTATCTCGTGTCGCCGCTTCGTTCCCTCGCCCCTGGAGTTCGAGACCAAACTTGATGTTGTCCCAGACCGTGCGCCAGGGCATGAGCGCATACTCCTGGAAGACCATGGCACGATCCGGGCCAGGCTTACTGACCGGTTGGCCAAAGACCTTCAGATCCCCTGAGCTGGCCGGTACCACGCCGGCAACCGCGTTCATAAAGCTCGTTTTACCGCAACCACTCGGGCCGACGATGACGAGAAATTCGCCCTCCGGAATATCGAGCGATACCTCCCACATCGCGACCAAGCGTCGCTTCTGCCGTAACTGCACGTACTCAACGGTCAACTGTTTGGCCTCTACTGCCATGGCGCGCCCGTTCGTGCGCGGGGGGGCCTCGGATTGGATAGCGGTCATGTTCTCCTCTCCTTGTACCTACGTCTGCCGCCGACAACCGGCGCTACACGACCACAAACTCGAGGGGATAGCGATGCAGCGGTTCAAGTCCATGCTTTGTTACCACGTGTAGTTGGCCAAGCTGTAAACCCGCGCGCTCCTGCTGATCGATAATGTTCGGTTGTACCACGATACACATGTTCTCAGCAAAGGTGAAAGGTGCTGCTGGCTCAGCCATTGTCTGCCGTGTTCGCAACACTGGTGGGAGGTAGCCACCGCCAAACCCATGGACGAGGTCGTCGCAGATGGTGTAGCCCCGCGCCTGAATAACCTCGGCGGCATCCAGTACCTCTTCCACACTGCCACCCACCCGGATCGCCGCACAAACCATCTGGTACGCCTCCAACGCCACATCGTAGAGCGCCTGGTAGACGCGGTTTGGTGGCCGACCAACCGCAATCGGACGATGAATTTGACCAGCATACCCCTCTCTGCTGATGCCAATCTCCGTGATGATACAGTCACCGGTGGCTATCTGCCGCGTCGAGAGGTTCTGTGCCGGCACATACACGGTTGGATCATCCATCGCTGTCGATGCGAGAAAACAGAGGTCGACCTGGCCACCCTCCGCCGCCACTGCTGCTTGTAAGACGCCCAGGAGTTCGCAGTCACGAACCCCTGGGCGTACTGCCGCTACAACGGCCGCCACCCCCTGATCGGTGAGGGCGGCCGCCTGGCGCAGGATGGCGATCTCCTCAGCGCTCTTGACCCAGCGCAGCCGATTGAGTGAACCAGTTACATCGACCAGCGCGGTGTCGGCGAGTAACTTCGAGAGCTGTGCGTAGCGCGCAAACGGGATTGGCCCATGGATGCCAAGCCTTTTCCCCCTTAGCTCAAGGGCAGCAATCTGGTCGACCAGCGTTGGTAGCGAGTCGCTGCCCCCCCAACGGGTATCGGCCACCCGTGAGATGCGCCGTGCATTCGGGACATGGTTGTAGAGCTGTACGAGCAGTGTCACGGGCAGTTGCTCGTCGCGGGGAACCAGCATGTAGGCCTCGTGCCGTGCGGTGAAGCCAGCAAGGTATTCGACCATACCAGGCACCGTCCGTGCAGCATAGCAGATCACGCCATCAAGATCCTGCTCAACAAGCAGATGCCGTACTGCACGGTACCGACGCTGATACTCTTCATCACTGAAACTGGTTTTCATGAGTCTCTGCTTAGCTTATGTACCAGGAAGATTCGTTCAGCCGAAAGAGCGCCGTTGGGAGGTGTGGAGGGAGCAGTTCCCCAAAACAGCCTTGCTGAGCCTTGGTAGCATCAGACACCACCATTGAGCAGACCTAACGACCGCAACGGACAAACGCGTTAGGGTAGTGCTGCAGCGACTCGCACCCATGCTCAGTGACAACGCAGAGGTTGCCAAGTTGCACCCCCTTGCGCAGATCCTTCGTCACGATATTGGGTTGCACCACCACGCACATGTTCTTGCGGAAGGTGAAGTCGCCGAGAGGAGCTTCCTGGGTGGCCGGCGTATCGATCGACGGTGGGAGTAGGCCAATGCCAAAGCCATGCACGAGTCCATCGACAATGGTATACCCCGTATCATCGATGAAGCGAGCCACCTCCAGCACCTCGGTCGCCTTTACCCCTGGTTTGATCGCCGCGCAGACGACCCGGTACGCCTCTTCGGCTACGCGGTAGAGATCCTGATACTCTGGTGTCGGCTCAGCGTCAACGACGTAGGGTCGTAACACCTGTCCCGAGTAGCCCCAGTAGTGGGCGCTAATCTCGGTCAGTACCACATCACCGGACTGAATGATGCGATCGCTCAGATTCTGCGCCGGTACACAGCGTTCACTAGCCGCCATCGCTGTTGACGAGACGTAGTGAAAGTGGAGTTGTCCACCGCTACGTAAGTAGGCGTTCTCAAGAATGGCACCGAGCTCATACTCGCGCATGCCGACCCGTAGCTCCCGCTCCAGCGCTGTTGCAGCCAGATCGGTGTAGGCAGCACCCAGACGCATCCACGCGATCTCCTCGTCGCTCTTGTCGACACGTAAGCGTCGGTAGGGTCGTGAGAGATCAACCACCGTGAGGTCTGGCAGCGCCTCGCGAATGGTCACATAGACCTGGAATGGAACGATACCGACAAAGCCAATCTTGCCGCTAACAATACCGAGCTGGCGTAGCTGCTCTAGTGCCGGTAGTGCAGAGTTTGGCCCACCCCAGCGCGTGTCGGCGATGACCGATGCACGCTGGGCATCCGGCGCATGGTTGCGCGACTGCACGAGGAGGGTTGGCTCACCCTGGAGCGGGAATACCGCAAGGTTGTCGCGGGTGCCGAGAAAGTTTGAGATGTAGTGCAGGTCGGCCTGCCCGGTACGTCCGAGCGAACCATTACCATAGATGACCAGCGCCACTACTCCTTCACGCTCCATCATCGTACGGATCGCACGGTACCGTCTGCTATATTCAGCTGCCGAGAAGGTGGGGAACTCTGACTGCGCCATTGCACTAGCTCCTTGTCGCATGCTCAGGGGATGCCACGCCCCCTAAGCAGATAAACCGCTCAACCGACGTAGGAGAGGGATTATCTTCCTCTGTAGCCTGACCAACGTATCGTTCCCCAAGCCCCCGTGAGCCCTGCCCCCCGCGAGGTTGCACGGGAGGAGTGAACACAGCCAGAGCCGAACCGGAACTAGCCTCCAACGTAGATATGCTTCATGACCTCATCCGGTCCAGGAAATGGCGCGTCGAGGGCAAACTGCACACCGGCTGCTATCTCATCCCGCGCCTCATGGTTGATCTGCGCCAGCATGGCAGCATCGGCGATCTGCTGCTCGAGCAGCCAATCTCCCAGCAGCGCGATCGGATCACGCTGCTCCCGCCAGAACTGCTCCTCCTCTGGCTTACGGTAGTAGTCACGCTTGATATCACCCACATGGTGTCCGTGGTAACGGTACGTATGACAGACCAGGAATTGCGGACCCTCACCGCCACGAGCTGCCGCAACCAGTTGGGCTGTTGCCGCATAGACATCTTGAACCCGCTGCCCGTCCACTTCGAGGACTGGAATGGTGAACGCTGCCGCCCGCGCCTGCGGTGTCCCAGCCAACACCTCACTATAGTGGGTATACTCACCGTACAGGTTCTGTTCACAGACGTAGATCACGGGCAACTTCCAGAGTGCCGCCATATTCATGCACTCATAGAGGAGCCCCTGGCCAAGTGCACCATCACCAAAAAAACAGACGGCAACCTGATCAGTTCCACGCATCTTCGCCGACAGTGCCGCGCCAGTGGCAATTCCCGCACTCCCGCCGACAATCGCATTGGCCCCCAGGTTACCGGTCTCCTGATCGGCGATGTGCATCGAACCGCCCTTGCCACGACAATACCCAGCCTCCTTGCCGAGTAGCTCCGCGAACATGCGGTCGATCGATGCCCCCTTTGCCAGACAGTGCCCGTGCCCGCGGTGTGTACTCGTGATGTAATCATCTGTTCGCAGCGCTTCACACACCCCAACGGCTACTGCTTCCTGTCCAATGTAGAGGTGCGATAGACCAGGCATCTTGGCGGTCAGGTAGAGCTCGTTGACCGACTCCTCAAAACGGCGGATCTTAACCATCTGTTCGTACATGCGTATCCACTGCTCACGGTCGTCGCCAACAGCCTCCGTACTGAACTGGTGGTTTGTCGTACCCTTCGCCATGTGGTTGTCTCTCCTGAAACGCTCATCCGCCCTGTTCACCTACCACTGCCGCCAGTTGCCCCTCGGCTGCTGCCACTGCGATGTCGCGACGAACCTGCATAAGGTGGGCACGCATCGCCGCACGCGCCCCCTCGGCGCTACGTTCAAGCAGCGCTGCCAGAATGTGGCGGTGGTGGAACTGCCCGTGACGCGGTCCGTCGGGTGTATACCCCACCCGTATGCGCTGTTCACGGAGCAGATCAACAATCGGTTCAAAGACCCGCACCATGAGGCTATTTCCGCTGCTCTGAACGAGGAGCCGGTGAAAGTCGTCGTCGGCGGCAACAAACGATTCGATATCACTGAGCGACCGATCCATATGCGCAACGAGCCTCTGCAAAGCCTCTAGCTCTTCACTCGTGACGCGCTCCGCCGCCAGCGCAGCGATCTCTGGCTCGAACAGTTCCCGTACCTCTAGCAGTTCGTGTAGCCCATTTGCTGGTCGGTAGCGCAGCAGGAGACTTAAGGTCTCACGAGCCATGCGGCTGGTCTGGTCGACGATGAAGGTACCACGGCCGGGGCGCATCTCGAGCAGGCCCTTCTGCGCGAGCGCACGCGCCGCTTCACGTACTGCGGTTCGGCTGACCCCAAACTGTACTGCGAGCTCGCGCTCCGTTGGCAGCCGATCACCAGGGCAGAGCTCCCCGCGCAAGATGCGCTCCTCAATCTGCCGTACGATGTCTTGAAATAAGCGCTCACTGCGTATAGGCGTATACATCTGAGCCTCGATGCTCTGACGATGTCTACCAGACGGCAACGCCCACCCAATAGGCGCGCCACCCTACCCGAGATCCCCGTTGATAGTTATGGAGTTTGTACCCGCTGCTCTGGTATGATGATTATACCAAGAGGTTTGGTTGTGTCAAGTATCTGAAACAGAACCTTTACAATAGTGAACAGTACGGGCGAAGGCGAAAACGGAGGCCTGCCCTAGGAGTTGAGGACTACCGAGATTGCCCGCATCGGTTCAATGCCGTTGTTGATGAGCCGGTGAGGAGTAGTTGAGTCGAAGATGATGCTGTCACCGGGATAGAGCGTGTAGCGTTCAAATGCCAACTCGAGGGTCAGGATACCGGCAAGTACTAGCTGGAACTCACGTCCAACATGGTGCGACATCGCCGGTCCAGAGCTCGCACCCGGTGGGTAGTGCACCTCGAGAAACTCCGCGGCCATCTCCGGGCCTGGCGTGAGCCTGGCCCAGATGACGCCATCCATGAGCTCAATAGTGGCACGCTCCGCACGACGCACTATAGGCTCGAAGCGTGGCTGCAGCGCGTAATCAGGCCCCTTCTGCTCCGTTACGTAGCGCTGTGGGGCTTGTCGCGCTACACTGCTCTCGCTTCCTGCCCTGATGCCTTGCGCCACTGCCCCACTCTGCCGCGATAGCACCGACTCATCTGCCCGATCGGTTATCTCCTGAGGGCTGGAGCCGCTACCCTCTGCTTCATCGGGCGTTCCGTTGCTACCACCATCTGCACCAGCATCCTGCTGTAGCGTGAAGAAGTAGTCGACCGTCAACCCGAGCGCGGCGGCAATGTTGTACATAGACATGACCGTCGGGTTGACTTTACCATTCTCGATCTGACTCAACAGGCTTGCGCTGACGTCGGCATTGGCCGCAAGTTCGCGTAAGCTGAGTTTGGCATGTTGCCGAGCTGCCCGCAGGCGCTCCCCCAGTTGTAGTCGTTTCACCATAGTTGGCTACCCCTCCTCACGCTCGGCACGCCAGGTTACAATGCTTCTACCACTACCTGCTCTATAGTAGCATAGCCGTGAACATGTCGGGTGTTCAATATACTTGACATTCAATAAGCGCAATGCTATACTCGCGGTATCGTAATGTGAGAACACGTATGTACTACCATGACACCCGAGTAGTACGTTTCGGCTATAGCTAAGCCAGCTCAGCGGACTGGTGCCACTCGGGCTGGTTTTTTTAAGGCTCCATCCTCACCGGCTCCGCGAGGTGGCCTAAATGAGCTTGAGCCACGCCGTCCACAGCGGTGTCATCTGAGCAGCGCGAACCGCGTCTATACCAGGAGCAGGTCCCATGGCAAAGATCGGTTTTATTGGGCTTGGTGAGATGGGAAGCCGCATTGCCGCTCGTCTCCTTGCGGCCGGGCATGTTGTCACCGGGTACAATCGCACGAAGAGTAAGGCCCTTGAGTTGATCAAGGCCGGTATGCTCTGGGCTGACACACCAGCTGATGCTGCACGGCCCTCTGAGTTGGTCTTCAGCATGGTCACCGATGTGAAGGCGCTGCACGCCGTCACTGATGGTCCTAATGGCATTTTTGCCGGTCTGTCAGCTGGCAAGGTCTATGTCGACATGAGTACTGTGAGTCCGGCGGCCAGTTGCGCCTTGGCTGAGCGAGCTGCGGCTATCGGGGTGCAGATGCTCGACATCCCGATCTCTGGGGCTCAGGTCACCGTGGAAGAGGGTAAAGCGACGATGATGGCCGCTGGCGACCAGGCGACCTTCGAGCAGATCAAGCCGGTCTTGCTGGCGATCGGCCCTAAGGCAACCTACGTGGGCGCAAATGGTCTGGCGTTGACGATGAAGATTGCGACGAACCTGAGCCTAGCCGTGCAGATGCTCGCTTTCAGTGAGGGGGTATTGCTAGCTGAGAAGGCTGGTATTGCCCGTGAAACGGCGGTCGAGGTGCTGACGAACAGTGTGATAGCGTCGCCCATGGTCAAGTATCGTGGTCCGCTGATCCTCCAAAATCCACCTCCGGCCTGGTTCGACTTCCCAAAGATGCAGAAGGATATGCTCTTTGCCCTCGAGCTCGGTCGCACGCTTGGTGTTCATCTCCCAACAACCGCTGTAACTAACGAGTATCTGACCGCCGGGCGAGCGATGGGTCTAGGTGATCACGATTTCGCGGTACTATTCACCGTTCTCGCACGCCTCTCCGGGCTCTCGGAAGAGCTGCAACCGCCGGTACCGTTGGCATAGGCCCTCAGTTCCATACCAGGGCGAGGTTGGGGACTCGTGTGGGCGTTACTCCTCGACAGCTCGACACTCCTAAGGAAGTGGTGTAATGGTATCGGTACCAACACAATCAACACGAGAGATCACGTTTAGCCAAGCCATTCGCGAAGCGCTCGCAGAAGAGATGCGTCGCGATCCGCGTGTCTTCATCATCGGAGAGGATGTGGCCGAGGCAGGGACGCCGTTCAAGGTGCTGCTTGGGCTGGTTGATGAGTTTGGTTCCGCTCGGGTGATTGACACCCCGATCTCGGAGCCGGGTTTCACCGGGATATCGCTTGGTGCCGCAATGACGGGAATGCGGCCAGTTGTCGATATTATGTTCGGTGATTTCATGCCCCTGGCTATGGAGCAGGTTGTCAACCAGGCGGCGAAGATCCACTACATGTCTGGTGGTAAGCTGACCGCACCTCTGGTCGTGCGGACTACCATGGGTGCCGGTTTGCGCAAGGCGGCACAACACAGTCAGAGCTTTCACGCGTGGCTGAGCCATATCCCTGGGCTCAAGGTCGTTGTGCCATCAACACCGTACGATGCGAAGGGCCTGATGAAGACGGCGATCCGTGATGAAAATCCGGTGGTCTTCTTCGAGGATAAGGCGCTGTACCAGTCGAAGGGGATCGTCCCTGAGGGTGAGTATACTATTCCGTTGGGTGTTGCTGATATTAAACGCGTCGGTAGTGATGTCACGATCGTCGCAACGAGTAGCATGGTGGCCGTTGCCCTCGATGCGGCGGTCAAGCTTGCGGAGTTGGGTATCTCCGCCGAAGTGATCGATCCGCGAACGACGCTCCCCCTCGACACCCAGACGCTCCTTGCCTCTGTGCGCAAGACGAGCCGGGCACTGGTTGTTGATGAGGGGTATCAGAGCTATGGCGTGACGGCTGAGATTGCTGCGGTGATTGCAGAGTCCGCTTTCTACGATCTCGATGCACCAGTGCGTCGTATCGGTGCGCTCGATACCCCTATTCCCTTTTCACCACCGCTCGAGGATTTGACGATCCCTTCTGTGGAGAAGGTGGTTGCCGCCGCAAAAGCGGTGTGTGGTCGAGCTTCGTAGGCTCTTCTGGGCATGCTTCAATGGTGGCTACACCGCCGTAACGCTCTGGTGTCATTAGGGTTGAGATGCTGCGCGGTCTCGCCCGCTGTACCTCGCGTAAGATAGTTCAGTTGATGCGGGATGTGCTGTACCGCACTGAAGGAGAAACCTGTGGGACTGCCAACCTACGGCTCGATGGGTGTTGATTGGGAAGAGCGCGTTAACTTTGAGCGCTTGCGTACCGAGCGCTTGGCGAGAATAAAGGCGCTCTTACAGCACTCTTCGCTGGGTGCTATCCTCTGCTTCGATACGAACAACATTCGCTACCTGACCGCGACGAGCATTGGAACATGGGCTAATGATAAGGCTGGACGCTACGCGATTCTGCCACAGGGCGGTGAGCCGACGATCTGGGATTTTGGTTCGGCGGCCCGTCACCACGAACTCTTCAGTCCGTGGCTGCGCGGCCGCTCACATGCCGGTATTTCCACGCTGCGCGGCGCTATGTCGCCCGGTGCTGGTCGTGCAGAAGATGTTGCCCAGAAGATTAAGGCGCTCCTTGAAGCGCATGGTCTCCAGAATGAGCCCCTCGGCGTTGATATCATCGAGCCACCGGTGCTCTTTGCACTGCAGAAGGCGGGTATTCAGGTCGTTGATGGTCAGCAGTTGATGATGGATGCTCGGGTCATCAAGACGCACGATGAGATCATGCTGCTCAACCACGCAGCTATGTTGGTCGATGCGGCCTACCACGAGCTCTATACGCAGCTGCGTCCCGGTCTGCGCGAGAATGAGTGCGTTGCGCTCGTGAGTAAGTTTCTCTACGAACGGGGCTCTGAGTTCGTCGAAGGGGTGAATGCGATCTCTGGTGAGCGCTGTAGCCCACACCCCCACAACTTTACCGATCGTGCACTACGACCTGGCGATCCCGCTTACTTCGATATTATCCACTCGTACATGGGCTATAAAACCTGCTACTACCGTACGTTCGCGGTGGGTAGTGCTTCCCAGGCGCAGATTGATGCCTATACCCGTGCCCGTGAACTGGTCGATATTGCCCTGACCCAGATTAAGCCCGGTGTGACGACGGCCGATATCTGTAACTTGTGGCCCCGTGCGCAGGAGTTTGGCTTCCCAAATGAGGAGGCTGCGTTTGCACTGCAGTTTGGTCACGGTCTTGGCCTCTCCCACTGGGAGCGACCGGTGCTCAGTCGGCTGACGTCGTTCGATAACCCGGAGGAGATCCGTGAGGGTATGGTCTTCGCCGTCGAGACCTTCTGGCCGGCGAGCGATGGCTGGTCGGCTGCACGGATTGAAGAGGAGTTGGTCGTTACTGCTACGGGGTGTGAGGTTATCTCGCGCTTTCCAGCCGAGCAGTTGCTGGTGTGTGGTGCTCGCTACTTCGCTGCGACCGGACCCCTGCCGGCGACGCGTGACACGCAGTCCCACTTGAACCAGACACTCCCCCTGGTGGTGGCTGAGTAGATCTTCTCGGGACTGTTCGGTGGGAGGGGTGCAGCCCTTTTTACCCTGAGGCCGACCTTGAAGGGTGCTCGCCCAGCCTTGGTGGGGCCAGAGCGTAGCGTCGGCGTAGCCAACAGTAGAAGCATGCCTTAGGAGGGTGTGACGGTGGCAGTAGATGTGATCATGCCCGCCCTCGGTGCGGCAATGAAGTCGGGAAAACTGATTCGTTGGTACAAGCGTGCTGGTGAAACGGTTGCTCCTGGGGATGCGCTGATGGAGGTCGAAACCGATAAGGTGACGCTCGACATCGAGGCGACCGCTGCTGGCGTGTTGGCGTCCGTTACGGCCCGCGCAGGTGATGATGTTCCGGTGGGCAGCGTGGTAGCCCAGATTATCGCCCCAGGTGAACTGGTACCCACGCCGGTTGTCGGTGGCACCGCACCTACGCCGGTTGTCGGTGACGCCGCACCCACGCCCCAGGCCCCGTTGCGGCGTCCGCTGATCAGCCCAGTAGCAACTAAGGTTGCTGCAGAGTTTGGCGTCGATCTAGCGGCTGTGCAGCCAACTGGCGGTCGTATCCTGAAGGAGGATGTCCTTGCGTATGTTGAGGGCCGCGGCGGGGTCAATGGTCGTGTGAAAGCTTCGCCCAAGGCACGCCGCTTGGCATCCGAGCGTGGGCTCGATCTGCGCCAGATGGCTGGCTCTGGTCCGTTTGGAGCGGTGTTGGCAGCTGATGTCCTTCGGGCCGCCGATTCCTTGCCGCCCCCCCCGGTATTGACCCAAAGAGCTCCGGAACCGCCTACGCGCCCGACCCCAGCTGCGCCAGAGTTGCCGATGAGTGGTACCTGGCAGATGATGGCGCGTCGTACGACCGAAAGCTGGCAGCAGGCACCACACTTCTTCCTGACCCGCGACGTTGATGCTGGTAACCTCCAGGCTTGGCGTCGTCAGGCACGCCAACGTATCGATGGCTTGACCGTCTCTGACCTCCTGGTTCTCCTGATTGCACGGACGCTGCGCGATCATCCACGGGTCAATGCTGCATGGGTGAATGAGCGCATTGTGCTGAATGAGCAGATCAATATCGGTCTGGCAGTCGCAGTTGAAGATGGTCTGCTGGTGCCGGTCATCTACCAAGCTGACCGCCTTGGTCTGCGCGAACTGATGGCGCGACGTGCAGCAGTAGCGGAGATGGCTGCGAAGGGCCGCCTGACCCTGGCTGATGTACGCGATGCAACGTTCACCGTGAGCAACCTGGGCATGTTCGGTGTCGATAGTTTTCAGGCTATCTTGAATCCACCACAAGCGGCCATCCTCGCCGTTGGCCGAATTGCCGATCGAATTGTTCCCGTTGATGGCTTGCCTGCGGTTCGCCCAATGATGACCCTTACGCTCTCATGCGATCATCGAGTGCTTGATGGTGCTCGTGCCGCACGCTTCCTTGAGCAGTTGGTGCGCTTGATTGAGGATCCGCTTGCTTCGCTTGATTAGGGCTGCTTCGGCCTTGGCTGCTTCGACCGAGTTGGGTTGGCGTCTTTGGTGGGGGGCCTGACCCTCCATACCTCCTGTAAGATAACCCGGCCGCAGGGTGAGGCTATCGTGACAAGTACAAATCAGAGCTACGGCTTTCTTATTGCTGGCGAGTGGCATCAGCGCGGTCTACCCGCTGAGATTCGCAGTCCGTACGATGGGGCGAGTTTGGCGGTCGTTTACCGGGCTAGTGCGGCCGATATCGATGAGGCGATTGGTGCAGCAGTACGGGCGTTTAGCGTGACCCGTACCATGCCGCTCTGGCAGCGCTCGGAGATCCTTGAGCGCATTAGCCGGGGGATCGCAGCGCGTCGGGAAGAGTTCGCTCAGACGATCGCAGCTGAGGCTGGCAAGCCAATTCGCACCGCACGAATTGAAGTTGACCGCGCTATATTTACCTTCAAAGTTGCGAGTGAAGAAGCGCGTCGTATTGGTGGCGAGATCATGGCCCTGGATTGGCTGCCAAACAACGAACGGCGTCGTGCCGAGATTCACCGCGTACCGCTCGGCCCAATAGCGGGGATTACACCCTTCAATTTTCCCCTCAACCTCGTGGCGCATAAAGTTGCCCCAGCGCTCGCCGCGGGGTGTCCCATTATCATTCGCCCCGCTTCCCAAACACCGCTCAGCGCACTGAAACTGGGTGAAGTGGTCGTTGCATCAGGTTGGCCCGCCGAGGGGTTTGCCGTCGTACCGAGTTCGGTCAGCGATGCCGCGATCCTGGTCGAGGATGAGCGTATCCGTAAGTTGACCTTTACCGGTAGTCCTCTGGTTGGTTGGGGCTTAAAAGCGCGCGCTGGGCGTAAACGGGTTACCCTCGAACTGGGTGGTAATGCCGGCGTCATCGTTCACCACGACGCTGACCTTAGCTACGCAGCAGAGCGTATCACCTGGGGGGGCTTTAGCTACGCCGGCCAGTCCTGTATCTCAGTACAGCGCGTCTACCTCCACGAGTCGATTAGCGAGCGCTTTTTGGACGATTTCCTGCGCCGTGTTGCCCAGTTGAAGGTTGGTAATCCCCTCGATGAAGCAACTGATGTTGGTCCGATGATTAGTCGTAGCGAGGCTGAGCGCACCGAGGCCTGGATCCAAGCCGCCGTCGCTGCAGGTGCGCAGCTCCTGATCGGTGGTCAGCGTGACGGTGCACTCCTCCAACCGACTGTGCTCGCCAATGTTGCCCCCGATTTGAGTGTGTCGTGCCAAGAGGTCTTCGCACCACTGGTAGCAGTCACTACCTATCGCGATCCCCTTGAGGCGATCCGTGCGGTGGGGACGAGTGACTTCGGCCTGCAGGCTGGTCTCTTTACCAATGATGTGCGGCTGATTGAACGCGCTTTTCAGGAGATTGAAGTCGGTGGTCTGATGGTGAATGATGTGTCGACCTTCCGGATTGACCATATGCCCTATGGTGGCGTCAAACAGTCCGGTTTTGGCCGTGAAGGGGTGCGCTTTGCCATCGAAGAGATGACCGAGATGAAGCTGCTGACCTGGAACCATCGCGAGGGGGCTTGAGGCCTGGCATGAACCGCCGTCGGCTATGGTGGCGGTTTGGTGCCATTCCCTCCGGCGATCACGCGTGAACCTAAGCGCTTCCCTTGCGGCATCGAGGATATGATGCAGGCGGACCAGATCATCCGGCCGCATACTGCACCTCTGCCTCCTGTATGACCTGATCCCGAAAATACCGGCTCAAATCCTCAGGTGTTCGCAGATCCACCCTGCGCCCCCCGAAGAGCAGGGATAGATCCTGCTCCATCCCTGCGATGTCGAACAGTGTGGGAATCCGGGTTGGTTCAAACTCTACCAAGAGGTCAATGTCGCTGTCCGGGCCGAAGGATTCACGTAAGGCCGAACCGAAAACCGCCAGCCGCGTAATCCCATGTTCCTGGCAAAATAACGCGATCCGTTCCCGTGAAATGGTAATCGTTGGATTCATCACGTTACCTTCATCACCTTTAGGCTCTCGATGCCCCGATCGCCCACAATCTTGACGGCAATGCGTTGATGCTCGCCCGGTTTGCATAGCACCACCTCACACGCGAAGCGCCCCACGAAAGCCCCGGGCGCCGTAGTAGGATGCTGCCCCATTATGGTAGACGAAGACCTGGTCGTAGCGCCGGTCGCCGAAGAGTGCACCGCCAAGGCTGCGGATCGCGTCCGGTGTCTGTAACCAGCTCGATGTTTTCGTGTCAAAATGCCCCAACTCCTGCAGGGCTCGGTACTCTGCTTCGGTTAGCAGCTCAATCCCCATCGCTTCCGCCAGCTCTAGGGCGCTCCCACTAGGCGGAGCGACGCGCCGTGCCTCGCGCGCTGCGCGGTCGTAACAGAGGCTACGCCGACCCGCAGGGCTCTCCGCAGCGCAGTCGTACACCAGGTATACGCCGCTTTCGTTATCGTACCCCACCACATCCGGCTCGCCACCGGTGCGCTCCATCTCCGCGAGCGACCAGAGCTTGTCCGGTTGTGCTTGTAGCTTGGCTGCGAAGCTGCTCCAGCTGATGTCGGCGTGGCGCTGCATGTGGTGCGTAAAGCGGCGCTGGAGGAGGCGCAGCAACTCCTCGGCCTGGGCATGGTCCAGCTCTCCCATTGTTCATCTCGCTTTCTGATCAGGCTCGGCTACAGCAGCACGACCGTGTGGCGGGTACCGCAGAGGGTGGGTACTGGCCCTCCCATGTACTGCGGTACAAGGTTGGTACCGATGCCCCTCTCCCAACCTCCCCCCGCTGGGGGGAGGATTCCGGCAATCCATCCCATTCTAGCCGATCTCTCGATCGGTTTGCAGCATGGTGTACTCTTCAGCCCCTCTAGGCGTAACTGTTCACACTTCCCCAGGGGTGAGGGCGTTTTGCCATCGTGGCGCGCCCCGTACGGGCAACCCCCCGTGGTTGCCCCGTCGTTGCCTTACCCCAAACGTGAACAGCATGCCCCTAGGCGCGTAGTTTCCATTTCGCCACTGCCGTGCTATAGTAGAGGTGATCGTTGCGCAGCCCCTGGCTGCACCCTGTATACGCCTCATCCCACCTCCCCGCATCCTCCTCTCATCAGACGCCCCAGCCCTACCCGTAGAGATAACCAGGACAAGCGTTGTATGGCCAATTCCACGCTTTTGTACGTGGCCATGACCATGGTCGCTCTGCTGCTGGTCGTTACCCTCATTGGGGTTGCTGCTCGTCGCCTACCATCGCCTTCACTCGTCTCTCTGGGCTCACTCCTGCTCGGCCCCTACCTGCCACGGCTGCGCTATGGTGATCTGGCCCCCCTGCCACCGAGTACGATCATTAGCCACCTGGGTGATGGTGTACTCGTGGTTGATCCCCGCGGACGGCTGATCGAGCTCAATACCGTCGCTGCGCAGATCTTCGGCTGCTCACCGGAACGCGCCCTGGGCCATCCAGTGGCTGATCTCCTGAGTGCTCATCCCACGCTCGTCGAAGCCTTTCGGCAGGGGGCTACCTCGATGGGCGAGTTGATGATCGAGCGCACCCCCGATACAATCGGTAGCTACACCGTGCAGCTCATTCCCCTCCGTGGTCGCCACGGGCAGCCACTTGGCACCCTCTTTCATCTTCACGATATCACCGAACTCAAAGTCGCCGAAGAGCATCGCCACCTCACTGCCCTTCGCCGCCACGCCGAGCAGATCCTGCTCCAACGTGTGGCACGGGCGATCAACGCAAACCTTAGCCTTGAGACCATCTTCGCCACGACGGTTGAGCAGATCCATGCCGCCTTCGGTTACCAACTGGTTAGCCTCTACCTTGTTGAAGGCTCACGCCTGACCCTCAAGGCCCAGATCGGTCACACGCGGATCGCGCACCAGTTGGAGTTGAGCCAGGTCTTTCGCGGACCCCTGAGCCATGCCGATCGCCCCCACTTCATCCGCGATCTCAACTCACTGCCCGCCCTTGCCCTTGGCGCACCGGTAGCAACGGCCGCTATGCTCCTTCCGCTCAAGCGCGGCGATGGCCCCAGCCATACGCAACTCCTCGGTATGCTCTATGTCGCCTCCACCGGTGACCCACCGCTGAGTAGTGATGACTACGCCCTGCTCCAGGTTTTAGCTGAACAGGTGAGTGTCGCCGTGGTGAATGCACGCCTCTTCAGCGATCTGCGCGCCTCGGAGGCTGCTGCTGCTGCTGCTGCACGCGCAAAGTCGGAGTTCCTGGCCAATATGAGCCACGAGATCCGCACTCCGCTCAATGCCGTCCTCGGTGCCGTGAGCCTGCTGCTCACGACGGGACCCACGCCCGATCAGCGCCGTCTGCTTGAGTTGATCCGTACCAGTGGCAATGCACTGCTTAACCAACTTAGCGATATCCTCGATTTCGCCCTGATCGAGTCGGGACGGCTTCCACTGGAACTTGTGCCCTTCGATCCGCGGCGCTGTATTGAAGAGGCTCTCGATCTGGTACGCCCCCAGGCCCTGGTCAAACAGCTGCGCCTGAGCTCTAGCGTCGATGCCCAGACGCCAACGGCTCTGGTCAGTGATCCGGATCGCTTACGCCAGATTTTGCTCATCTTGCTCGACAATGCGGTCAAGTTTACCGACAGCGGTGCGATCGCAGTGACCATGACGACGCGCTTGCAGGCCGATCAGCGCTACAAGCTCCAGATTGCGGTACGTGACACTGGGCCGGGCCTCAGTCCGGAGCTAGCCGCACGCCTCTTTCAATCCTTCACCCAGGGCAACGGTCAAGATGCACACCATCGTGGCGGTACGGGACTGGGGCTCGCCATGGCTCGTCGGCTGAGTGAACTCCTCGATGGTTCGATCATTGCGACGAGCGCACCCGGTCAGGGGGCTACCTTCATCATCACGATCACCGCCGATCGCATCCCCAGCCACATGAGCTTCTACATGCCCGGGATCGTACCGCGTCTTCGGGGGCGGCGCGTGCTGATCATTGATCGATCCGATGGATCGCGCCAAGCACTCATCCTACAACTGCGCGCCTGGGGTATGCGCCCTGTTGCCCCTGCGACCTACGCAGCCGCAGCCGATCTGCTCCATAGGCATGAGCCCTTTGATCTGGCCCTTGTTACATTCTACGCCCACGATCCGCAGCCCCCCCAGTTGGTGCAGGTGTTGCGCCAACTGCGCCCCGCCGAGCAGTTGCCAATTATCGCCATTGTGGCCCCAGATGCCACGCCCCAACGCTACCAACTTACCATCGGGAGTGTCCAGGCATGGCTTCCCAGTCCACTCAAGGCGGCACAGCTCCATGCCATCCTACTCACCCTCCTTCCCGCCATCACGCCTGCTCTACTCCCAAGTGCCCTACGGGTTCTCCTCGTTGAGGATGATGCAACCAATCAGCTGCTGATTGAGCATCTGCTGGCCCTCCTCGGTCACCAGGTTTTCAGCGTGACGAGTGGCGCTGCTGCGCTCACCGTGCTTGAGCAGGAGCGCTTCGATCTCGCCCTGCTCGATATCCAGATGCCAGCCATGGATGGCCTGGAACTGGCACGTACAATCTGTCGGCGCTGGCCCCGCTCCGATCGCCCCTACCTGATTGCGTTGACCGCACACGCCCTGCTTGGCGATCGTGAGCAGTGCCTCGCCGCGGGTATGGATGACTATCTGAGTAAACCGGTGAGTCTGGAAGCGATACAGCAGCTCCTTGCTCGCTACTACCCCTATACGGCGAGCCTGCCGCCGCCCACTGGCCTCACCCCGGAGGCTTTTACCAAGATCGGACATACCTACCTTGAGGATACCACACGGCTCCTTGAAGCGATGCAGGAGGCACTGGCACAAAGTGATCGCCACCAGCTTGCCCACCTAGCCCATAAGCTCAAGTCGAGTAGTGCGATCGTTGATGCCCTGCCCCTGAGCCAACTCTGCCAACAGCTGGAGAGTGAAGCGCCCGAAGCCGCACCCGAACAGCTCAAGGATCGTGTGGCGGCGATTGCCACCGCCTACCAGCAGGTCAGCGCAACCCTCAACGCCCGTCTCTCCGTACAGTCTGAGTCGCCCCCCAGTGGGTAGCTTGCCGGAATCCTCCCCCCAGCGGGGGGAGGTTGGGAGGGGGGCATCTGTGTCAACTTTATGCAGCAATTCAGGTAGCGGTTGGCGCTCTACTACCCCCGCACCTGTGCCAACCCGTTACGGTAGGCGTAGATGACCAGTTCGAGCCGACTCTCCAGATCGAGCTTAGAAAAGATCGAGGTGAGGTGGTGGCGCACCGTGGTATCGCTGATCATGAGCCGGCGAGCGATCGTCTTGTTGGCCAGCCCCTCACAGATCAACGAGATGACCTCGCGCTCACGATCGGTCAGCGTCTTGATCTTCGCCAGTTCGGGATCCTCCTGCTCAGCCCCGTGCGCTCGTGAGAGCTCGGTCACAACGGTGGCCACCAGGGCAGGATCGAGCCATGCCTGTCCTGCACAGACATGGCGGATCGCCTCGACCAGCACCGTGGTGGAGTGCTCTTTCAGCACGAGTCCAACCGCGCCCAGCCGTACGGCCTGCAGGTGCACATCGTGATCACGCACTCCGGTAAGCACCAGGATCCGTGCCCCTGGTGCCACCCGCCGCAACTCAGGGATGATCTCCAGCCCATTCTCAGCCCCAAGATCGAGATCGAGCAGAATGACGTCTGGCTGTTCACGCTCTGCCGTCTCAACGGTCGCTGCCAGGGTGGTTGTCTCACTGACAACCTCTAGACCAGTGTGACTCTCTAACAGCATGCGCAATCCGCAGCGGATGACCTCGTGATCATCCACCAGCAGCATACGGATCGGGCGAACCAGCATGGCCATGATCAGATAACCTCCGGACGTGAGGGGTGTGGAGACGCACATCTCCACACCCGTCTGCACAGGCTACCGAGCGATCACGAGCTGGTTGGATGGGGTTAGAGCAACTGCGGGGGCAATTGGACGAGTGACCACCACTACCCCCGGCTCGCGTACGAAGCCGTAGTTCAGGTTGATGGTCAGCATCGCCGGGTTATTGTCCTCAACCCATGTTTCGATAGACTCATAACCGTGGCGCAGACCGTAATCGATCGTCAGCTCTTTGAATGCCTGGGCAAGCCCCATGCCTCGATAGGCTGGGAGAATGCCGGTCAACTCCTGGTAGAGTGTACGGGGGGTGCTGGTACGTCGCCGCATGAAGCTCAACCCGACAAACTGTGTGCCGTCGTGTACGATAAAGAAGGCGTCAGCCACTGCTTCCGCTGCTTCAACCGCAAAGGCGGCAAACTCTCGACTGGTAGCAAACATTTCGGGCGGAATGGGTACTTCACGCGACAACGTGGTATGGAGTGCATGAATCTGCTCGAGGCAGTGGGGATACTCCTGTTGGCACGTGGCGAGGGTGCAAATCCGGAGGCCGTGGGCGGCCAGCCGCTCGAGACGTACCGCGAGGTTGCGTACTGGGGCATTGTGTAGATCCAGGCGGAGGGGGCTACTCCGAAACTGCTCACAGAAGCCATGGCGCTTGAGCGTTGCGAGGAGCTCATGCTCCTCTTCGGGCACCGCCATCCAGATCTCGTCACCACCCAGTATGGCCAGATCTGCCTCTATCTGCTGCAGGAGTGTTGCACCGATACGGCGCCGCTCATGGCCATGCCGGACGAGGAGATCGACCCAGTAGCTACCAGGCGCCCGTAACCATGTGACAGGGTAGCAGTGTCCAACCCCAAGGGTTGTCGCACGCTGATCCTGGGCTAGGTAGCGCCACGAGTGGGCTCCAGAGCGCTCGAAGGCTCGATCGAAGGCAAGGAGTTTTTCAGGGGGCGAGGGGTCACCGCTGAGGTGGTGAATGTCGGCAATGGTGAGGTAGTCCTCTGCGGTCAGGGTGGCGCGCCGAATAGCTAGCTGTTCAACAACCATAACGATCCTTACCACTTGTTCTCGTTGCACGGGCCGGCAAGCGGAAGGTGGCTCTCTGCCCACCAGCGCACATCAGCCCGTCAATCGCGGCAACGAGAGAGATGTAGGGTGCGATAGTTCCTTCTACCCTAGCATATGCCGTACCAGTTGGCAAGGGGGTTGTACCACCTGGGTGCGGGCATGAGTTGTCGGAGACTTGAGCGCTCCTCGTGCCCGCTACGACCGAGGTGGTCGTCATTGGCGATGGGGCGCATGGGATCTGGAATATCGCGAGCGAGCATTTCCCGCAGGCGACCCAGATGGTAGC